>CBDUSJ010000361.1:0-3160 GCA_965369845.1 uncultured bacterium
CAGGTATTTGCGAGGGCTATTGCAAGCATAAAAATTTTTACTCAGTAGATAGGAAAATAACTCGCATTTCCTTATGGCTTGCTTGAAGATCAAAAAAAAATCCCTCATAAAGCAAATTTAATATATGATGTTAAACTTTTAGAAATTAAATTTATAAACAAATAAAAATTATTAAAATGAAAAAGTTCGTGTCAAAAATTTTTGTCTTCGCAGCAATCTCTGCGATAATTGTTTCGTGTGATATCGGAACAAAAAATGAATTTAAAACCAACGAGAATGGTTTAAAGTACAAGTTCTACGTACAAAACGACGATTCGGCAAAAGTAAACCTGTACGATATCGTAACTGTTTACATGAATTATCGTACACTCGACAGTACACTGTTTGATGGGAGCAATAATCCTATTCCTTTCCAGGTTGAACCACAATTTGAGGGAGACCTGATGGAAGGCTTATTAATGATGCATAGTGGCGATAGTGCAACTTTTATTATCAATGCCGATGTGTTTTTTGTTAAAATGATGAAACAACCGGCAGTACCTGATTTTGTTGGCGATGATAACCAGGTCTATTTTGATATTAAAATTGTTGATATTAAACCTGAACCTGACAATATAAAAGCGAGCCGTATGGAAAGGGAAAGCAGAAAAGAGATGGAAAAAACCGACATTGAAAAATACATAAAAGAAAATAATATTGAGGTGGAGCCAAATACAAGCGGTTTGTATTATATCGAAACAGTAGAGGGGACAGGAGCTCAGGCCGAAGCAGGAAAAAAAGTTAAGGTTCATTACACAGGAACATTTTTAAACGGAGAAAAATTTGACGCTTCTTACGACAGGGGAAAACCAATTGAATTTGTTCTTGGCAAGGGACAGGTCATCAAAGGCTGGGACGAAGGCATTGCTTTGATGAAAGAAGGCGGTAAAGCAACTTTTGTTATTCCGTCGGAAATTGCTTACGGTGAACGTGGACGTGGAAATATCAAACCTTATACACCTCTGGTATTTGAACTCGAATTAGTTGAAGTTGAAAAATAATTAAGATGGGAATTATTAATATGAAAAAATTATCATTTTATTTAATTGTCGCGTTATTACCGGCTTTTCTGATAACATCCTGTAATACTGAAAAGAAAAAGTATCCTGATTTTAATTATACCAAATCGGGCCTTGCTTATAAATTTCACACACAGAATCCAGAGGGCGAAGTACCTGATGCTGGAAAACTAATTAAGGTTGTTATGACTTACGGTACTAACGATACAATTTTTTTCAATACAGACATTATACCTGGTGGAACTTTGACTCTTCCAATGACTGAATCGTCGTATGATGGCGATTTATTTGAAGCAATTGCAATGATGAGGACAGGAGATAGCGCTACATTTATTATGGAGGCTGACTCTTTCTTTCTTAAAACTGCGCATTTTCCCGAAATTCCTGAATATGCCAAAGATGTTGAAGACTTGATTTTTAACATCAGGCTCGACGATGTTATGACCGAGGAGGAAGCAAGGAAAGATTATGAAGATCAGCTTGGAAAACTTAAAGAAGAAGAACAGCTAACAATTCAAAAATATATTGAGGATAACAATATTAAAATTAAACCAACTCCAACAGGCTTGTATTTTGAAAATGTGAAAAAAGGGAAAGGTCCCTTCGCTAAAAACGGAGACCTTGTTTCGGTTAATTTTACAATCAAATTTTTAGATAGCACACAGATATTTTCAACGCTTGAAGCGGGCGAACCGGTTTTATTCGAACTTGGAAAACCTTATGATACCGAAGGAATGAATGAAGCGTTAAGGATGATGAGAGTAGGCGGAAAAGCTAATTTAATTATGCCATCGTCTCTTGCGTTTGGTGAAAGAGGAAGAGGTGACTTTATTCCACCGTATTCGCCATTGCTTTGTGAAGTGGAACTTGTTAAAATTCAATCGGGAAAAGAATACAACAAACAGCAACAAAGAGATGAAGTTGAAAAGATCAATAAGTATATTTCGGAAAATCATATCGACATAAAACCTACAAACAGTGGTTTGTATTACATCGAGGTAGAAAAGGGAACAGGGCATAAAGCTATGCCGGGAAAAAAGGTGAAAGTCTGGTACACCGGAAAACTTCTTGACGGAACAGTTTTCGATGCTTCGGAAAAACACAATAAACCCTTTGAATTTGTTCTTGGCCAGGGACAGGTTATCAAAGGTTGGGACGAAGGAATTGCTATGATGAATGAAGGTGGCAAAGCAACACTTATTATTCCGTCGAAACTCGCTTATGGCGAGCGTGGCTCAGGGCAATTTATAAAGCCCTTCTCGCCATTGGTTTTTGAAGTGGAACTACAAGAAGTGGAAAAATAAATGTCTGAAATGAGCTAAAGTGCCTAACATGGACAAGCCGGAACCAAACAGGATTTTATTGTTACGGGTTACAGGTTACGAGTTACGGAATACGGTTTCATTTCCAATTATTTTCAACATATTGAATGAATTTATTAATTTTTTTACCTAATTGTTCATATTTATTAATTAAATCTTTTAGCGGATTTTTTGGGAAATGAATATCACTTATCATATTTAATTGAGATAAAGTTTCATCGCATGAAGAATGAGCAAAAACTAAATATCTTATGAATTCAATCTTATATCTTCTTCTGCCATATCCCTCCGCTATTGTATCTTTTATACTTTTTGACGACCTCCTGATCTGACTGCCTTGCTCATATAGTTCATATTTTGGCAATTGCATAGTTATATCATGTATTTCAATAGCCAATTTATATGCTAATTGATAAATTTCTAAATCTTTGTAGCTTTTCATAATTTCTCAAAAAAAATTATATTTAAAAACGGTCAACAATATTCAGGCATAGTCAAAACACACAACCCGTAACTTGCAACCTGCAACCCGAAACCTGCAACCCGCAACCTGAAACCTGCTGAATAAAGATATCCTGATCAGGAACCTCTTTTTGCCCTTTCCCATTTTACCGATTGGCTTCCCTTGATATATCTTATAAATCCAAGATAAACGGCAAGGTTCATTATAAAAAAATAATACGGAATAAATAAAATTTTAATTTTAATTTTCCTGTTTTCAAAATACAAGCCCAAAAGCGCTGCAATTTAAAATAAGATCTGTCCACAGAAAATCCAGAC
>CBDUSJ010000362.1:0-3150 GCA_965369845.1 uncultured bacterium
TGAAGTGATGAATGAGCAGGTTACGGATAAAGTTGGGTTTGATATTGTTATTGGGAATCCGCCTTATGTTTCTGGAAGGAAAGGTGCAATTTCAAATACAGACAAACAAATATTTAATAGAATATACTTCACGGCAGAATATCAACTGGACACGTATGTTTTATTTACAGAAAAAGCAAGTTTGATTAGCAAAAAACAAGCAGTTGTTTCTTTTATAATACCTAACACGTGGTTAGCAAATCATAAACTAACAAAAATTAGAAAGTTTCTTTTAGAAAAGCATACCATAGGCACAATTATCAATATGCCTTCCGATAGTTTTGAAAATGCTGTCGTAGATACAGTTGTTCTAATTTTCAAAAATGAAATCAGAAACTCTGATATTAAAATAGGCAATATAAAAAACTCTAAATTTGTGCATTTATATGATACATCACCAACACATTTTCTAAGTAATAAAAACCAAGTAATTGATATTCATATAAACCAGTTTGTTAAAGCTATTTTATTAAAGGTTGAAATAAATAGTAACAAGGTTGATGAATTATGCTATGTAAATAGAGGTGTTCATGCATATAGAAAAGACGGTTATGGAAAAAGCAAATATGCAGTTGGTTATCAAACAAAAGAAGATTATGAAAAAAAGAGTTATCATTCACAAAAAAAAGAAGACGAAACCTATTTCCCGGAAGTAAGGGGTAGAAATCTTCAACCCTATTTCTATGAAACAAATGACAAATTTATTAGTTGGGGTAATTGGTTGGCAGAACCGAGAGACTGGACTTTTTTCTCAGGAAAAAGAATTTATTTGAGAAAAATCGTGGGTAACACATTTTTTGCATGTTTTGTAGATAAAGATAATATTGCTGACCAATCTATATATATTGCAAAGCTCAGAAGAAATGAACTTAGCCATAAATACCTTTTAGCACTTTTTAATTCAAAAGCATTGACTTGGTATTTCCGTTTAAAAAATAATGAATTTGACGATTTTTTTCCACAAATAAAAGTTACTGAATTCAAACAATTACCGATAAGATTATTAGACAGGTCAAATCAAGAACCTTTCATTACTGTAGTTAACCAAATTATAACGCTAAAATCCGAAGGAAAAGACACCACCGCCTTAGAGCAACAAATCGACAATATGGTTTACAAACTCTACGAGCTAAGTTATGAAGAAGTAAAGGTAATAGACCCTGAGTTTCCTTTAAGTGAACAAGAATATGAAGCAATAAAAGTGTAAAATTGAGAAAGAAAATCAAATTCGTTTAAATGGCTGAGACCGGATACTGGTTTAGACAAATTTAGATGTAATTTTAGACGATTTTTTAGACAGAAAAAGATTGAGTAACAAACTTGCAAACCGGATATAAATAAAACGACTAAGGGCTTGTAAAGAAATAAAATATACAGAATTGGCGAAGTTATTTTGTTCTTTTTCAAGGCACAAAATTTGCGAATAGCACAGCTATTTAAGGATTTTGTAACGAAGAAAAAGGGCAAAAGAACGAGTCAAAATGAATAGGTTATTTTTTTACAATCCCTAATATATCTCGTACAGATTGATAAACAATAAATGATAACAACATCTACACGTACTCTCAAAGTTTTAGCAGCGCTTCTCTGGTATATCGGAGGCATCATTCTGGCGTTAAAAGGGAGTAATCTTCTGATTGAAGCAAATACGTTGAAACCGGAACAAAACTGGACTTGGCCGGCTATTGTCGCAGGACTGCTCATCGGGGGACTAAAAGCAAGATACCTTTTCAGCAAGAGTTGCAAAAAAAATCTCGCAAGAATAGATATCCTAAATGAACCCAAAGTATGGCAATTTTTCAGACCGGGATTTTTTGTATTTTTAGCGATTATGATCATGACCGGCATAACATTGTCGAGGTTGGCACACAACAATTATCCTTTCTTGATCGGTGTGGCGATATTTGATTTTAGCCTTGCCACTGCTCTTTTAGGAAGTAGTTATATCTTTTGGAAAAAAAAGGCATTTGTCAAATAATATCCGGGTGTGATTTTCATTTGATAATGCACAAATTAGAAATTAGAAATTACTGATTAAATTTAAACTATTAATTTTCCATTTTTATGGCATATAAGAATCTTTCCGGTTTTATAAAAAAGCTTGAAAAAGAAGGTGAGCTTGTAAGAATAAAAGAATATGTAAACCCTGAACTTGAAATTTCGGAAATTACCGACAGGGTTTCAAAAAACAATGGCCCGGCGCTGCTCTTCGAAAATACGGGATATGATTTTCCTGTTTTGATAAATTCGATGGGGTCGGAGAAAAGGATGTGCCTGGCGCTTGGAATTAATAGTCTTGACGAGGTTGGCAATAATATAACCGAATTGCTTAAAGATTTTGCGTCTTCAAAAAATACCTTATTTGAAAAAATGAGCATCCTCCCAACACTAAGCCGTGTAGCTTCATGGATTCCCAAAACCATAAAAGGAAAAGGGACATGCCAGGAAATTGTGATGAAAGAACCTGACCTCTCGAAAATCCCCATTCTAAAATGCTGGCCTTTCGACGGTGGGCCATACATCACTCTGCCCGTTGTACACACAAAAGACCCTGAAACGGGGGTTAGAAATGTCGGGATGTACAGAATGCAGGTTATAGGAAAAAATCTTACAGGAATGCACTGGCAGCTTCATAAAAATTCGGCGCGGCATTTCAGGGAATATAAAAAACTCGGAAAAGGAATGCCCGTATCGGTAACCCTTGGAGGCGACCCCGCATACACTTATGTTGCAACAGCGCCTATGCCCGATTATTTCGACGAATATCTGCTTGCCGGTTTTCTAAGGAAAAAAAATGTTAAGATGGTAAAATGCCTCACCAATGATCTTGAAGTTCCTGCCGATGTTGATTTTGTGATAGAAGGATACGTTGACCCCGATGAAGAATTGTTTCAGGAAGGCCCCTTTGGCGATCATACAGGCTATTATTCTTTAAAGGATTTTTATCCGGTATTTCATGTTACCTGCATCACACACCGAAAAAACGCCGTTTATCCTGCCACTATTGTCGGGATACCGCCACAGGAAGATGCATGGTTGGGAAAGGCTACAGAAAGAATTTTTCTCACCCCAATTAAGATGACCATGATACCTGAAATTGAAGATATGCTT
>CBDUSJ010000363.1:0-3142 GCA_965369845.1 uncultured bacterium
ATACATCGTTATTTGCCATTTTTATGACATCCTTATTTGCCGAAAATGATGCATATTTGTTTTCCGGTAACATGCAGATTTAAGATTGGAGATTAACGATTGCAGATTAACGATTGCAAATGTAAAGAAAAACCTGAAATCAAAAATGGTTAAATAATTAGCAATTTAACAATATAGCAATTTAACAATTTAACAATTTATCAATATTGCAATATATCAATTCTGCCTTTTATTCTTTATACTCCAAAATCATCGAATGCGATCATTTCGGGAGGCACACCGTAGTCGTCAAGCATTTTCAGAACTGCATCGTTCATAAGCGGCGGCCCGCAGATGTAATATTCAATTTCTTCGGGTTCGGGATGGTTTTTAAGGTAGTGGTCTAAAATCACCTGATGAATAAAACCGGTATATCCCGACCAGTTATCTTCGGGTAACGGTTCGGAAAGACCTATATGAAAATCGAAATTAGGGAAATTCGAATCGATCTTTTTAAAATCATCAATATAAAAAAGTTCTCTTAAAGACCTGCCTCCGTACCAAAAAGTTGTTTTTCGTTTGGATTTAAGAGTATTGAAAAGGTGGAAAATATGTGAGCGCATCGGAGCCATGCCGGCGCCTCCTCCGATAAACATCATTTCCTTTTCGGTATCTTTAATAAAAAATTCGCCGTAAGGACCTGAAACAGTAACCTTGTCGCCGGGTTTGAGCGAGAAGATGTAGGAGGAACAAATACCGGGATTCACTTTCATAAACCCTCCTGTTTTTCTGTCGAAAGGAGGGGTGGCAATTCGTACATTCAGCATAACGATATTGTTCTCGGCAGGATGATTGGCCATAGAATAAGCTCTGAAAATGGGTTCGGGGTTTTTCATTTTTAAATCCCACATTTTAAATTTATCCCAGTCTTTTTTATATTCGTCTTCTATGTCGATATTTTTATAATCAACTTCGCATTTCGGGACATCAATCTGGATGTATCCTCCTGATTTGAAATCCATGGTTTCGCCTTCGGGAAACTTAACAACAAATTCTTTGATAAAGGTAGCCACATTGTGATTTGATACAACTTCGCATTCCCATTTTTTGATGCCGAATATTTCAGGGGCAATATTTATTTTCATATCTTCCCTGACCTTTACCTGGCAACCGAGACGCCAGTTGTTATGTTGTTCTTTTCGGGTGAAAAATCCTACCTCTGTCGGAAGTATCGAACCGCCTCCTTCAAGAACCTGGCACTTACACATTGCGCATGTTCCGCCGCCACCACAGGCAGACGGCAGATAAATTTCGTTATTCGAAAGCGTGGTCAGCAGCGAATTACCGGGATAAACCTCCAGTTCTTTCTCTTTGTTAACGGTAATTTTGACTTTCCCCTGCGGCATGAGTTTTTTTCTTGCATAAAGCAATAATGCGACAAGGAGAATTATTACAAGAAGAAATATTATAATACTTATTAATATTGTACTTCCAATTCCGGTTGCTAAAATCATTTTCCTGTAATTTGTGTTAGTTAAAAATTTTAAAGTTTAATTCCCATAAAACACATAAAGGCGATGCCCATCAGTCCGGTGATGATGAATGTAATTCCAAGGCCTCTTAACGGAGCAGGGACATTTGAATATCGAATTTTTTCGTGTATTGCTGCAATTCCCACGATTGCAAGAAACCAGCCAACACCTGAGCCAAGTCCGAACGATGTCGCTTCGGCAATCGTTCCGTATTCTCTTTCCTGCATAAAAAGCGAACCTCCCAGTATAGCGCAGTTTACTGCTATCAGCGGGAGAAATATTCCGAGCGAGTAATACAGCGCAGGCGAAAATTTTTCAATGACCATCTCAACAAGCTGCACCATCGATGCAATTACTGCAATAAACATGATAAAACTCAGGAAACTTAAATCAACATCGGCAAAGGATGAACTGAGCCAAACCAAAGCGCCTTGCGATAACAGATATTTATTGAGCAGGTAATTGACAGGGACGGTGATGCCGAGTACAAAAATTACCGCTATCCCAAGCCCAACCGATGTCTTTACCGTTTTCGACACAGCAAGATATGAACACATGCCCAGAAAGTAGGCAAATATCATATTGTCGATAAAAATGGACTTTACGAAGATATTTATTATGTTTTCCATTTTGTTGTATGTTATTTTTCTTTGTTTATTCTATGTTTTATTAAAAGGTTAAAGGCTAAAGTTTAAAGGCTAAAGGTTAAAGGCTAAAGGCTAAATTCTTCAATCTAAATTCTTCAATCTTAAATCTTAAATCTTCAATCTAAATTCTTCAATCTTCAATCTAAAATCTAAATTCTTCTTACTCTACTTTTCTTCAACAAGTTCTTTATCTCTGCTTCTCTGAACCCAAATAATTATTCCTATTACTATCAGCGCCATAGGGGGCAGGATCATGAAACCGTTATTTTTATATCCGAAATTATAGAATGATTCTGGTATTACTTTATATCCCCATATTGTTCCCGACCCTAACAATTCACGGAAGAATGACACAACGATAAGAATCCATCCGTATCCTGCCGCATTTCCGATACCGTCGAGAAAAGAAGGCCATGGTTTGTTTTTCATGGCAAATGCCTCGAAACGCCCCATGATGATACAGTTTGTGATGATGAGTCCCACAAATACAGAGAGTTGTTTACTAATGTCATAAACAAAAGCTTTCAGCACCTGATCCACTAAAATTACCAGCGTTGCTATCACTACCAACTGAACAATTATCCTGATGCGTGGCGCTATTGTTTTTCTTAAAGAGGCAATAACCATGTTTCCAACTCCAAGCACTACCATTACTGAAATGGCCATTACAAAAGCAGGCTGAAGCTTTACAGTTACGGCAAGCGCCGAACAAATTCCCAACACCTGAACAGTGATTGGGTTTTCCCTGCCCAGCGGGGTTGTAAGCAATCTTCTGTTTTTTATCGAGAATAAAGGTTCTCTTTCCTGTTTTTCTTTATTCATCTTGTATTGTTAAATTGTTATATTGTTAATTTTTGGTTTGTGAAATGAATGAATTGATTTAACTCTTGTGGCAATTTTTGTAGTTCTACAAGAATATTATGATATTTTTCATCAGTAAGCAGCTTTCTCACTTTTGACTTTTCGTTCCAGTCAAAAGATTCT
>CBDUSJ010000364.1:0-3121 GCA_965369845.1 uncultured bacterium
ATCAGTGAATCTGTGGCTAATTTCATTTTTATAACTTTTCGGAGTGGACTCAATAATGAATGTAGAAATAGGGCAATTCGTTAATGGTAATATTATTAGGATATCATTTTCTAATTCAGTATTCCTTATCCGATATTAAAAAAGCATCGTTATTGTCTCCCGTTAAAAACCTGTAACAAACTGATAATCATTTATATTGTCAGGATGACAGAAACTAATTATCATCATCCTGTTTATCTTCGGAAAAAACCAGCTTGAAACCTATGCCGTGAACGTTAATAATTTTTATCGAAGGGTCGGTTTTAAAATACTTTCTGAGTTTGCTTATAAATACATCCATGCTTCTTCCGATAAAATAATCGTTATCTCCCCAGATTTCCGTTAGCGCTATTTCGCGCGGAAGAAGCCGGTTACGATATTTATATAAAAGTTTCAGAAGAGATGATTCTTTTCGCGTCAGATGTTTTTCGCCAAATTCGGATAGCATCTAAAAAGAAATATTTTTTATATTCTAAACAAGCCTGCCTTTGGTGGGCTTTTTTTATTTTCTGAAAAATAATTTCGGATTTTATTAAATAATTCCTCGGTTTTTATTGGTTTTGAAATGTGTTCTTCGAATTGCAATTTTAAAATTTCTTCTTTTTGTTGTTTCATAGCTAAAGATGAAAGCGCAATTATCGGAACGTCTTTATTAAGTTTTTTGATTTCTTGTGCTGCTTCTATACCATCTATTATCGGCATTTGCAAATCCATAAGTATCAGATCGATGTTTTTTTGAGTTTTGAATATTTCAATTGCTTCCTTTCCGTTTCTGGCGTATAAAACAGATGCTCCGGTTTTTAATATTTCTGTTTGCATGAATTTGAAATTTGATTCAACATCTTCGGCAATCAATATTTGTTTTCCTTTCCAGTTATAATTCTCTTTTTGTGTTGTAGTAATTATTGTTTCCTTATTGGTAACATCATTATAACTGATTGGAATCCAAAAATAAAATATTGAACCTTTTCCTTCTTCCGATTCAACCCGGATATTGCCATCCAAAAGGTTAACTAATTGTTCTGAAATAGTCAGGCCTAAACCTGTTCCTCCATATTGGCGTGTCAATGTTTCGTCAACTTGTCTGAATCTTTCGAAAATCATCTTTAAATTTTTTGCCGGAATACCAATACCTGTATCTTTTACAAAAAACTGTAGCCCATCTGTTTTCTTTTCATACCCGAATTCAACAAATCCTTTCTGTGTAAATTTAATTGCATTTCCTATCAGGTTTGAGAGTATTTTTTTCAAACAATAGCTATCGGTTTTGATAAAAAGGTCGGTTTTGTTTGTTGGTTTGTTCAGCTTTATCTCAAGATTTGATTTCCTGGCGATGATTTTATATTCGTTGTAATAATGAAAAAGCTCCGAAAGAATATTATCAACATTACAATCTTCTATCCGAATTATTAATTGACCGGTTTCAATTTGCGAGATGTCAATAATATCGTCAAGTATTGCAACCAGTTGTTGTCCATTGAAATTGATCAATTTAAGCAATTCATTTTTTTGATCTTTTGGAAGGTCATCGTATTTTAATATTTCAGAAACACCAAGTATGCCATTTATTGGAGTACGTATTTCATGTGAAACACTGGCTAAAAATGATGACTTTAACCTGTCGGATTCTTCTGCATTTTCTTTTGCATTAATCAACTCGAGACGGTTTTTTTCAATTTCCTTGTTTTGTAAACTTAGTAGTTTAAATGCTTTGTTTTTATTTTTTATCTGACGAAATAAAAGTAAAACGAAAATAATGAAAGAAGCAATTCCTCCGAATAAAATAAATAACAGGGTCTTCTGTTGTTTAAGTTGAAATTGTTTTTCTTTTATTTCCATCGCCCTTACTTGTTTTTCCGTGTTTAAAAGTTCAATTTCTTTTTCTCTTTTTTCTATTTCAAAATCTGCTTGCAAATTGTTTTGTCGTTCCAACATTGTTTCACTAAAGATAGAATCTTTTAGAAAATGATATTTATTGCTAAAAAAAATGGCTTTTTCGTAATTTTTTGATTTTGTGTAAACTTCAGCCAATCCTTTATAATTCTCTGTTATGGTTTCGATAATGTCCAAGGACTCAACAATATTATTGCTGAGATTGTAGAAATCAATGGCTTTGTTGTATTGTTTCAAACGAGTATATAGATTTCCTAACTGGTTATAGGTCTGTCCGATACCGATATTATTTTCAATTTCTTTATCAATTACTATTGATTTATTATAATAGTTAAGCGCTTTATCATAATCTCCCCTGTCTTCATAAAATTCTCCAATGTTACTCAGAGAAACGGAAATACCAATTTTATTGTCATTTTCTTCCTCGATTTGTAATGACCTCTCATATAATTCAATCGCTTCTTTATATTTTCCTGTTTCATCGTAAATAATGGCAATATTATTCAATGATTCTGCAATACCCGATTTATTTTTTAATTCTTCTTCTATCTTCAACCCTCTTTTGTAATAATCGAGAGCTTTATCATAATTTTTCCAATTATGATATATTATTCCAATATTATTGAAAGCAACAGCAATACCGCTTTTTGTGCCCAATTCTTCTTCAATAGCTAATGATTTCAAGTAATAAAATAATGCTTTTTCATAATTGCTCCACACTTGGTAAACATTACCGATGTTATTTGATACTGTTGAGATACCATCTTTATCATTGATTTTTTCGTAAAGCTGTAATGCTTTTAGATAGTATTCAAGGGCATGTTTATATTTTCCCAGGTAGTCGGATGTTAGCCCGATATTGTTTAATGCTTCTGCAATTCCATTATCGGATTGTAATGCTTTTTCAAATTCGAGAGCATTTTCGAAATTCTCCTGAGCTTTCTCATAATCTGAAAGTTCAATATATGTGTATCCTAAATTGCTGTAGTTTGCTGTAATGCAAGATGTGTCGCCGATTTGTTTGCACAGAGTTAAAGATTTTTGATAATAACTTAATGCTTCTGTCATTTTAAAAGAAAAATATGAAGCTTCGCCTAAATTTAGTAAAGCAACAGCCTCTTCGTGTTTCAATTTAAGTTCTTTAGCTAATTCAAATGCGGATTTGGCAAGATCGAACGAATATTCGATT
>CBDUSJ010000365.1:0-3107 GCA_965369845.1 uncultured bacterium
CGGAATATCAAATCAAAAGTAATGGCAGGACGTGCATGACCCAAATGAGCATCGCCGTAAACGGTAGGACCACAAACATACATACCTACAAAAGGAGGATTAATTGGTTCGAACAATTCTTTTTTGCGGCTAAGTGTATTAGTAATTTTTAATTTATTTTCCATGATGCAAAATTAATCAAATTATTTTTTCCAAAAAGCCGGTGAAAGAATAATCAGAACAGTAAAAAGCTCAAGTCTTCCTAAGAGCATCAAAAACGAAAGAAACCATTTCCCGCCTGAAGGGATGAATGCGTAATTTCCTGTTGGTCCAACATCACCAATACCGGGACCAATATTACCAAGAGATGCAATGGTTGTACCAATAGCTGTTTTAAAATCCAAACCAAATAAAGTCATTATAAAAGTACCAAAACCAAATATTACGATATAAGTAAAAAAGAATGTCATTATTAAAAAGATGATTTGTTGTGGTACAGACTTTTTATTGTATTTTACTGAAATTACAGCATTTGGATGTATTGCTCGTTTAAACTCCACAATGGTATTTTTAAAAAGTAACAGTTGTCTGATAATTTTCATTCCACCACCTGTTGAACCGGCACTACCACCAATAAACATCAATAAAAATATAATTACCCATAAAACTTTACCCGGCCAGATTAAATAATTAGAAGTAACGTATCCGGTAGTTGTAACGACAGATACAACTTGAAAGAGCGCATCTCTGAAAGATTTTTCAATATCTCCAAAATCAAAAGCAAATAGAGTAAAAGTAATAATCAGGCTAATAATTAATAACAGAGAAACATAATATCTGAATTCCTCGTTTTGCCATACTTTTTTCAATTTTCCGTGAAGGGCATAATAATGCAATGTAAAATTAGTTCCGGCAAGGATCATAAAAACAATTATAACATATTGGATATACGGCGAATACCCGGCGATACTATTGTTTTGTGTTGAAAAACCTCCTGTTGCCATGGTTCCAAAAGAATGACAAAGGGAATCAAAAAGATCCATTCCGCCGAACATAAGAAAAGCTGTTTCGGCAAAGGTTAACATAACATAAATAGCCCATAAGCGTTTAGCTGTCTGTGTTATTCTGGGATGAAGTTTATCTGGTTGAGGACCGGGCATTTCAGCCATAAACAACTGCATACCACCAATTCCTAATACAGGTAAAACTGCAACTGACAAAACAATTATTCCCATCCCTCCTATCCAGTGAGTCATGCTGCGCCAAAAAAGTATGCCTTTGGGTACTGATTCAACATCATTTAAAATTGATGCTCCGGTTGTTGTAAAACCTGACATGGTTTCGAAAAAAGCATTAGTAAAATTTGGTATTGTACCACTAATTAAAAATGGCAATGTTCCAAAAAGCGAAATAATTATCCATGCTGATGAAACAATTACATAACCCTCTCTTTTTCCTATATTTTTTTCGATGTTTTTTCTTGTCAAAATTATAAGTACTAAACCGGTAACTATTGTTATCAGCCCTGAAACAAGTAAGGAATTACATCCTGTTCCACAGTAATACCAAGAAAAAGGTAAACCCGTAAGCATAAAAAATCCTTCGAAAATCAAAAGAAATCCAATAAGCCGGATAATAATTTTTTTGTTGAATTTTGCCCAACTACGCATAATAATTAATGATTTTGTTTAAATTTTTGACGCCTCGAAGTTAATATTTTTAGTTAAAGAGCTTCCCAATTTTATGAGTAGCTTCGGGTAAAATAAAAATAACAACTTTATCGTTTTCCCGGATTTGGGAACTACCAACAGCAATAAAACTTTCTTCACCACGTATAATACCTCCGATGATTGCTCCCTTAGGAATTTTAAGTTTAGAAATAGGTTTTTTAGTTACAGGGGAATTAGGTTTTACAACAAACTCCATAACTTCAGCGTCGATGCCACTTAAGCATTTGATAGATGTAACTTCTGCTCCCATTGTAAAGCGAACAATATAACTTGCCGTGATAAGTTTTTTATTGATGATTGTATCTATCCCGATATTTTGTGAAATATCAATATAATCAAGATTTTCGACAAGAGCAATTGTACGTTTTACACCATATTTTCTGGCATGAAGGCAGGTTAAAATATTTGTTTCGGAATTATCGGTAACTGCAATAAATGCATCAATGCCTTTAATATCTTCGTCAATCAGTAATTGAATATTTCGTGCGTCGCCATTAATTACCAAGGTTTCTTCAAGCAAATCGCTTAGAGACATACATTTTTCTTTATTAATCTCAAACAACTTTATATTAAGATTTTTTTCAAGTCTTTTTGCTGTTGTCCTTCCAACTCTTCCGCCACCCACTATCATAACATTATTGATTTCAATATGTTTTTTACCACTTAGCATAAGAAGTTCATTAACACCTTCGGGTTTGGTGATGACGTAAGAAAGATCATTTACCTTTAACATATTATCACCTTTTGGGATAATAGTTTCGGAATTACGATGAATAGCAACAGATCTAAAATTCAGATGAGGATATTCCTCCGCAATTTGATTTAATGTTTTATTGATTACAGGAGCATTTTCGTCAAGTTTAATTAGAAATAAAGAAAGTTTACCATCTGAAAAATCAAAAATTTCTGTAGCTGCGGTTTGTTTAAGAAGTCCTATTATTTCTTGTGCTGCAATTTCTTCGGGACAAACTAATGAATCAATACCAAGATTTTTAAATATCTGTATATTTTCCTTGCTGAGATTTTCAAGATTGTTAACTCTGGCAATTGTGCGTTTTGCACCAAGCTGTTTTCCGAGCATTGCCGTTATCAGATTGATATTTTCATTGTGAACCACCGAAATCAATAAATCCGCTTTATTAATATTGGCATTTTGTAAAACCGGAATACTGGTTGGATTTCCCATTATTGTCATAAGGTCGGTATGTGATTCAACCATTTTTAGCATTTCTTCATGTTGATCAATAATTGTGATATCATGATTTTCGTTGGCTAATTCCTGTGCAAGGTGTAATCCAACTTCTCCGTCTCCTGCGATAATGATATTCATAACATAAAAATTTTTTCGGCTGCGAAATTAATTCATAAAATTAATATAAAGACAATAATAAGGATTAA
>CBDUSJ010000366.1:0-3058 GCA_965369845.1 uncultured bacterium
ATTGAAAAAGCTGCAAGGCGGATCAACAAATACATCCATCGTACTCCGGTGTTAACTTCTCAGAATCTAAATTTTTTATTTAACTGCAGTTTATTTTTTAAATGTGAGAATTTTCAAAAAGCCGGCGTTTTTAAATCGAGGGGGGCAATAAATACAATTTTTTCACTTGGGCAGGAGGAATTAAAAAACGGCGTTGCCACACATTCGTCGGGTAATCATGCTGCAGCGCTTGCACGTGCGGCAAGCCTGAAACGGATTGATGCTTTTATCGTGATGCCTGAAAACTCTTCGAAAGTGAAGATTGCTGCCGTAAAAAATTATGGTGGAAAAATAACTTATTGCGAATCCAAACTTGAAGCCCGGGAAAGCACGCTTAGGCAGGTGATGAAAAAAACCAACGCCATCGAGATTCATCCATACAACGACCTGAGAATTATTGCAGGCCAGGCAACTGCCGCAAAAGAACTGCTCGAAGATACAGAAAAACTTGACATCATCATGGCTCCGGTTGGCGGCGGAGGACTTCTGAGCGGCACAGCTTTGTCAACGCACTTTTATTCTCCCCAAACAAAAGTAATTGCCGCAGAACCCGAACAGGCAAATGATGCATTTCTCTCGTTCAATAGTGGCGCTTTTGTGCCTTCCGTTAATCCGAACACTATTGCCGATGGATTAAGAACCTCACTCGGCAGCCTAACATTTCCGATAATTCTGAAATTCGTTTATAAAATTGTAACTGTTGAAGAATCGACTATAATAAAGGCGATGAAACTTGTTTGGGAAAGAATGAAAATTATTATTGAGCCATCAGCAGCAGTGCCGCTTGCCGCCATAATGGAAAATAAATTTGATTTTCAAAATAAAAAAATCGGAATAATTATATCCGGTGGAAATGTCGATATTGATAATTTACCTTGGTAAGAGCTAAAGGTTTTGAACCTGAAAATTTTAACCCGATGAAAAATAAAATTTTATACCTGATACCTGTAACCCTTGGAGACAGTCCGGTTGAAAAAGTAATACCACAATTTAACCTAAAGATAATCAATTCACTAAATGAGTTTATCGTTGAAAATATCAGAACCGGTAGAAGATTTCTTAAAAAATCCGGGTATAAACTTGATTTTGCTAACGTTACATTCCATCTTCTCGACAAACACAACACACAAACAATCAACACAGACATTATTCAGTCGATGAATTTGGGCAAAACTTTGGGACTGATGTCTGAAGCGGGAACACCATGTATTGCTGATCCGGGGGCTGAAATTGTTAGAATTGCACACGAAAAAAATTATACGGTAATTCCCCTTATCGGGCCTTCATCCATTTTGCTTGCACTGATGGCTTCAGGTTTCAATGGTCAGAATTTCACTTTTAGCGGTTATCTTCCTATTGATAAAAACGCGAGAAACAAAAAAATTAAGGAACTTGAAACAAAAGCGTATAAAGAGAATCAAACCCAGATTTTTATTGAAACCCCGTACCGAAACAACCGGCTTTTTAATGCGATTTTAAATACTTGTAACGAACACTCAAAAATATCGATTGGTGTAAATCTTACATTAGAAGATGAATATATAAAAAGTAAAACTGTTAAAGACTGGAAAAAGTCTGTTCCTGAACTTCATAAAAAAACCGTTGTTTTTTTGATGTATAAATAGCTTGTGGCATAGTTTCCATGAACCGGCAATTTCCATTCTTACAAAAGTCTTTTATCATAAAACAGGCAATGTAAAATAAAATGCACTTCCTTTTCCTTGTTCACTTTCCACCCATATTTCGCCGCCGTTTTTTTCAACAAACTCTTTTGAGATCACCAATCCGAGGCCTACGCCTTTTTCGCCTTTTGTTCCCCATCCGGGTTCATTTTTAAACTTATTAAAAAGATTTTTACGGATTTGTTCGTTCATGCCAATTCCGTTATCGGTAACAGAGACAACAACAAAATCGTGATTTTTTGATTCAGCCCTAATTGTTACGGTGCCTCCCGGTTCAGTAAATTTTATTGCATTTGAGATAAGGTTGCGCAAAATAGTCATTACGGCATTCTTATCCGCAAAAACCTCAAAAGATGTAGCCGGTTCCGATTTTAGTTTGATCAGTTTGCTTTTAGCTATCTCAGATGTCAGGATTATATTTTCCTGTATCAGTTTGTTCATATCAATTTTTTCGGGTTTATAAACCATACGTCCCCGTTGACTCCTTGCCCAATGGAGCAAATTCTCGAGTAAAGAGTATGCGGAATTTACCGAATTCCACATAGCTTTTATAAACGTTTTCATACTTTCAACATCCATTGCCACTTTCTGGTTGACGATCAATTTGAGTGATTCCCTCATATTTCCAAAAGGGCCAAGCATGTCGTGACTGATTATTGAAAACATCTTATCTTTTGTGTCGTTTGCTTCTTGCAGTTTCCTGTTTGTATTTTCAAGTTCTTCCCTTGCTTTTTTCAGTTTTATCTGTGTTTCAACTCTTGACAAAAGTTCCCTGTCGTTGAAAGGTTTTGTAACATAATCGGCGCCGCCAAGTTCAAATGCTTTTACAAGGTCTTCGGTTCCGGTTTTTGCAGTAAGAAATATTACAGGCACATTCCGGGTTTTCGATTCATTTTTAAGCTTTTCGCAAACTTCATATCCATCCATTTTGGGCATCATAATATCAAGCAAGATCAGGTCGAAATCAAGCTCTGCCGCATATTCCAAAGCAAGCTTTCCATTCAAGGCAATTGTTGTGTCATATTTATTATCCCTAAGAATTTTAGCCGCAACGCGAATATTTATCGCATTATCATCTACCAACAATATTTTAGGATTAGAATTCATAATAAATGTAACTTTAATTTAACAAAAAAAAATTGAGACATTTAAAATAGAATTTTCCAAATTTACTAAAAAAATTAATGTTCTTAATAAAATCATGAAAAAAAATTAAATTTTGTAACTAATTATTATTGAATCCATACGGACAAGTTTGGGGAATATGGGTTTAGCCTTTCCTCTTTAGCCTTTCCACTTTAGCCTTTAGCCTTTCCACTTTAGCCTTTAGCCTTTCC
>CBDUSJ010000367.1:0-3057 GCA_965369845.1 uncultured bacterium
GGCGTTTACGTTATATCTTTGTATGTTAACGGAAAAATTATTAAGAATAAGAAAGTAACAATAAACTAATCTCAGGTCCTTGCGAGGATAAAAGGGTTGGGGAGCGCCATTGTTATCCAATGGTGTAAATTTAACAGAGACCTGTAATAAAGCTCGTAATTATAAAGTTTCACCACCTTGTTCCTAAATTTGTAAAATTATTTTTATAAAAAACTTTTGAAATTTAAAAATATAGTTTAAAATTTGCTGTTATAAAAACATATCTTTCAGAAACAACGTTGTGAAAGATGACAATTATGAAACCTAATTTCAGAAACATAAATATTAAAACATCTCCCGGTTTACGTTTATCAACACAGGATTGGGAAAAAGAAAACCGGATTGAAAAAAACTGGCTCACGCCGGAGCATATTCCAGTGAAGCCAGTTTACACGAAAGCCGATCTGAAAAACATGGAACATTTACAATATGCCGCCGGAATCCCGCCGTATCTCAGAGGGCCTTATTCAACAATGTATGTGATGCGTCCATGGACAATTCGTCAGTATGCAGGTTTCTCGACTGCCGAAGAATCAAATGCATTTTACCGCAGGAATCTTGCCGCTGGTCAGAAAGGACTTTCGATTGCGTTTGATCTTGCAACACACCGGGGCTATGATTCGGACCATGAAAGAGTTGTCGGCGATGTTGGAAAAGCTGGTGTGGCTATCGATTCCATCCTCGATATGGAAATTCTGTTCGATCAAATTCCTCTTGATAAAATGACTGTTTCGATGACAATGAACGGCGCTGTTTTGCCGGTATTGGCATTTTATATTGTGGCGGGCATTGAACAAGGTGTAAAATTGGAACAACTTGCAGGGACTATTCAAAACGACATACTGAAGGAATTTATGGTACGCAACACTTATATTTATCCTCCCCAGCCTTCGATGAGGATCATTGCCGACATTTTTGAGTACAGCACTAAAAATATGCCCAAATTCAATTCTATTTCCATTTCAGGATATCATATACAGGAAGCTGGAGCTACCGCCGATATTGAGCTGGCTTACACACTTGCTGACGGGCTTGAATATCTTCGCACTGGTGTTAACGCCGGAATGGATATCGATTCATTTGCACCGAGGATTTCATTTTTCTGGGGAATAGGAATGAACCATTTTATGGAAATTGCAAAATTGCGTGCAGCAAGGATGCTTTGGGCAAAACTTGTAAAACAGTTCAACCCGAAGAATCCAAAATCAATGGCTTTGAGAACCCACTCACAAACTTCGGGATGGAGTTTGACCCAACAAGACCCATTTAATAATGTTGCCCGTACCTGTGTTGAGGCAATGGGCGCAGCGCTCGGACACACACAATCGCTGCACACAAATGCTTTAGATGAAGCAATAGCGCTCCCAACCGATTTTTCTGCAAGGATTGCAAGAAACACTCAAATTTATATCCAGGAAGAAACAAATATTACAAAAGAAGTTGACCCATGGGCCGGCTCTTATTATGTCGAAACGCTGACTCAGGAAATCGCACAAAGGGCATGGACGTTAATCCAAGAAGTTGAAGAGCTGGGCGGAATGGCAAAAGCTATCGAAACCGGAATTCCTAAAATGCGCATCGAGGAAGCTGCTGCGCGCAAACAGGCTCGTATCGATTCGCATAAAGATACCATTGTGGGCGTTAATAAATACAGACTTGAAAAAGAAGACCCGATCGAGACGCTTGAAGTGGACAATACTGCGGTTCGTGAAGCTCAAATAAAAAGACTGAAAAAACTCAGAGCCGAAAGAAATGAGGATGATGTTCGCCAGACTCTTGATGCAATTACGAAAGCATGTGAGACAGGCAAAGGCAACCTGCTTGAACTATCGGTTGAAGCAGCCAAAAAACGCGCTTCATTGGGTGAAATTTCTTACGCATGTGAAAAAGTTTATGGGAGGTATAAAGCCGTGATAAAATCAATTTCAGGAGTTTATTCATCTGAGTCGAAAGGTGATGATAACTTTAAAAATGCATGCAAACTTGCTGATAAGTTTGCCGAATTGGAAGGACGACGTCCGCGAATTATGATTGTTAAAATGGGGCAGGACGGGCATGACCGCGGGGCCAAAGTAGTATCAACCGGATATGCCGATATTGGTTTTGATGTAGATATCGGACCCTTATTCCAAACACCGGCGGAAGCTGCCCGCCAGGCTGTTGAAAACGATGTTCATGTTTTGGGGGTTTCCAGTCTCGCCGCCGGACACAAGACCCTTGTTCCACAGGTTATCGAAGAACTTAAAAAACTGGGACGGCAGGATATCATGGTAATCGTTGGCGGTGTTATCCCGCCACAGGATTATCAATTTCTTTACGATGCCGGGGCGGTTGCTATTTTCGGCCCTGGAACAGTTGTTTCCGAAGCCGGCATTAAAATTCTCGAAATTCTTCTTGCTGCAAGAGGAGACGATTAAAATATTGAAAAAATAATTATTTATTAACATTTAAAAATTATATCTATGAAAAACAAAATTTTATTAATTTCATTTATTGGCTTATTTATATTAAGCCTTGGCTTTTATTCTTGTAAAAAAAATGACATTGAAAGATTGCCTCTTGAAAGTGTTAATATTGACATGTACGAATACCTTTTTTCCATTGGGAGGGAATTTAACCTTAATGTATATACCGACCGAACGGATTATTCAATAGCGTCTTTTATAAGGTATGATTCGAAAATAGAAGGCAATAAAATTACTATTGACTTGCATGATATTGAAGTTGGGAATTTTGATGGTACCGGAGTAGCGCTTGGAAGCGTATCTGCTTATGTAAATTTGGGCTCGCTTCAGCAAGGATTGTACGACATACAGATAAATGTAGTTGACAATGTTAACGAAGGTTCATTATCAGTTGAAAGTAATTTTTTTATTTTAAATTTTAACAACACCAATTCTCTGACTATCAATTACGATACTTTGTGGA
The DNA here is from genome assembly GCA_965369845.1 of uncultured bacterium. GTDB lineage: Bacteria > Bacteroidota > Bacteroidia > Bacteroidales > 4484-276 > CBDUSJ01. Next base: position 2,968 of record CBDUSJ010000367.1, read on the forward strand.
GGATTCAAAATGGCGCTATGTGGGGATATGTCGGATATCAGACCCCCGAATATCAGGAGGCAGCAGAATCTTTTGTGGATACCTTGCAAA
>CBDUSJ010000368.1:0-3054 GCA_965369845.1 uncultured bacterium
TTAATTATTAAGAAATATTAACAAATAAGTATAGGGGAGGAAGGAGGGAATGAGTGACTGAGAGAATGAGAGAATGAGAGACTGAGAGACTGAGAGACTGAGGGACTGAGAGACTGAGGAAATTCAAAATTCATAATTTATTATTGCTCTATACTCCATATTCCCCACTTTCTAATTTTTACTTCTCACTCACTACTTTAGATTTCATGGATTTACCAGATATTGGTTTTTCAAAAGCAATACAAAACTTGAACATAAACTTGACAATTATTTTTTTATAAATAATTATATTTTTGTGTTTTAGACTGGTAACTTTTCGATTAATATTAGCATTGTCTTAATTTTAATTTTATTGCCATGTCATTTATGAGTCCAGTCTAAAAAGGTTCAGAATGATATTTTTCATATCGTATATTACAGATAATCAGTAGCAATAAATTTAATAATTCGCGCATTCGCGGCTTTTTATACCAGACTCATTTATGCTTTAGTGAAAAATATGCAGCCCTAAAAAAACTATTTTTATTCCTTGTTTTTTGTTTTGAATCCTATTAGTTTGCGTTCCTTTTGTTCGGTTTCCTGTTCGTCTTTTTTTAACAAATAATTCAAAGCTTCGTACACGTCTTTAAATTGTTTACTGTACTTGTTTTCCAATCCCTTCAATTTTTCGGTTAAATCTTTATGAGAAAGTGCATACTGCCTTATGAATGCGAAGACTCTCATAATGGCAATATTTACATTTATGGCTTTATCGGAATTTAATATACCGCTTAACATTGCCAATCCCTGTTCAGTAAAGGCATACGGCAAATACCTTGATCCTCCTCTGCCTTTTGAGGTTTCAATTTGCAACCTCAAAATATCCCACTCATTTTTAGTAATCTGAAACATAAAATCTTTAGGAAAACGTTTTTTGTTTCTTTTTACTGCAAGGTTTAAATTTTTGGTTTGCACTTCATAAAGTTCTGCAAGGTCAAAATCCAACATTACCTTTTGTCCTCTTATTTCGTAAATCCTATTTTGAATGGTTTGTAACTGCATATTAATAGTTTATGTCATCACAATTTGTGATAAGTTGTTTAACTCAATAGATTATCAATAATGGTTTTCGGTACATAAGCGTACCAACCTTTCTTTATTTTGGGTATGTTATGCCTTTTGATAAGTTTCTGTATTGCACTTTCAGAAATACCGTATTTTTCATGTATCTCTTTCGGGTTGTAACATTCTGAAATATCGTACTTCACGGGTTCTGGTTGCTCAAGTAGCTTGTCAATTTCCGAACGCTTAATAAGTGTTTTCCTTTGTGCAAGGTTTACGGCTATGATTGTACCGTTTTTCAAATAGCCGGTAAGCTGTACGAATTGAACAATTTAAGAATATAGCAGTACCACGAACTGTTAAAAAATCCTTTATTTTAATTTCCTCAATAGGTTGTGTTTTGATACGTTGGGTTTCTTTATTTCTTTTCTCAACCTTTACAGCCCGTTTCCGGGCTTTGTAGGCTCGTTTTGAACAGGTATCACCGCAATACTTTGTTACTGTGGTTCGGGCTGTGAATTCACTCCCACAATACTGACAAATTTTTTGTATCTTAATATTAGAACTCATTTAATAACTTTAAGTATCAAAGTGTAATAAAGTGTTTAATTAAGCGCCATAATTTCGCCAAAAAAAGAGTTGAGTTTGTACCTCATATTTTAAGGCACAAAAAAGGTACAAATATTTACATAATAAACAAGTAATAAAACAAAATATTTATTAACATTGTGTAAATAAAAAGCCCTTAATTCAGGGGGTTAACATGGGTTTTATGCTTGTTTAGTATTTGTTTGCTTTGAGGTGGTTACTTTCCAATACAGAAATTCGAGAAAATATTATCGAGTATTTCATCGGTTGTTATCTCGCCTGTGATTTCACCGAGATGATACAAAGCCTTGCGGATGTCGGTGGCAATAAGATCGCTTGATATATTATTTCTGAAACCTTCTTCGATGCTTTCAATTGCTTCGAGAGAACCGGAAAGGGCTTCGTAGTGCCTTGCGCTTGATATTATCGTATCATCGGTAATGTTATCGGTGCTTACTGATTTCAGCAAGCTGTCGGAAATAAAATTGATATTTTCTTTTCGTTTTGCCGAGATAAAAATTGTTTCATGTTCCACAAGATCTTTAAATCCTTTTGGTATTTCTATTAGTTTGTCAATTTTATTTCCGATAAGAATTATACGTTTCGACGGGTCTTCAATCAGGTGTTGGTGTTCTTCTAACACTTCCTTTATCTCGTCGATGCTGCATTCCGATATATCAAAAACAAACAAAATTATTTTTGCCTGCCTGATTTTTTCGAGTGTTCGTTCAACACCGATCGTTTCAATCTCTTCGGATGTTTCACGCAAGCCGGCAGTATCGATAAACCTGAAAGAAATTCCACCGATAATAATTGTATCTTCGATACTGTCGCGGGTTGTTCCGGGAATTTCTGAGACAATTGCTTTTTCTTCCTGCAGAATTGTGTTCAGCAAGGTTGACTTACCTACGTTTGGTTTTCCGATAATGGCAACAGGAATACCGTTTTTAATAACGTTACCGACTGCAAAAGAATGAAGCAGATTATTTATTTCGTTTTTCAGTGTTTCAAGAAGTTTTTGCAGCTTGGTTCTATCGGCAAATTCAACATTTTCTTCACTAAAATCAAGTTCAAGTTCGATGAGCGATGCAAAATTTAAAAGCTCTTGTCTGAGTTTTTTTATTTTATTCGAGAAACCGCCTCTCATTTGGGAAAGCGCCAGGTCGTGTGCATATTTCGAATTTGAAGCTATCAGGTCGGCAACTGCTTCAGCCTGGGAAAGGTCAAATTTACCGTTAAGAAATCCACGCATGGTAAACTCGCCGGCTTTAGCCATTCTTGCGCCGTTTTTGATCAGTAGCTCAAGAATTTTCTGCTGAATATATGGCGACCCGTGACACGATATTTCAACCGAATTCTCACCGGTATAGGAGTTTGGTTTTTTGTAAACATTTACCAATACTTCATCGATAATATCATCTCCAT
>CBDUSJ010000369.1:0-3040 GCA_965369845.1 uncultured bacterium
CCCTTTCCGCCGGTTTTAAATATCACGTAACTTTCCGATATCTCCATACCGCCAGCGCCAGAGCTACAAATGAATAAATAACCAGCGCTGTAAACTGCCTTGTGATATTATCGAAAGTTGAACCTTTTAACATTATCATTCTTATTATTTCGATAAAATATGCGATAGGATTAATAATGTTGATGAGTTTTGCCCACTCCGGCATACTGTCAACCGAAGTGAAAAGTCCGCTCATCAGAATAAATATTACCATAAAAAACCACGAAAGAAACATCGACTGCTGCATTGTGTTCGATACTGTTGATATAAGCATGCCAAGGGCTAATATAGCTAAAAGATAAACCGCAGCGACGAAAAATATCAGGGCTATGCTTCCAACTATCGGGATGTTAAAAACAAGTTTTGCAATTATCAATCCGATAGCTAATTCCACAAGTGCAATAATCCAGAAAGGAAGTAATTTCCCAATGATGAACTGATATTTTTTTATCGGTGTAACATTAAGCTGCTCAATTGTTCCTATCTCTTTTTCACGCACAACATTCATCCCCGAGAGGAATATACCGATGATGGTAACGAGCAAAACAAGTATGCCCGGAACCATGTAAGTAATATAATCAAGTTGTGGATTGAACCAGTAGGAATATTCAACATTTATCGGCTCTTTAATCTTTTTCCCGGTAATTTCCGTTACAAGGTTTTTATTAAAATCGTTAACTATGGCTAAAGTATAGGCGTTTATCAAATTAGCTGCCGAGCCGTTGATTGCATCGATAACAAGGCTGACCTTTTGTTTTTTTTCATTTATCAGGTTTTCTTCAAAGCCGGAAGGAATTTCCATTATCAAATCTGCTTTTCCGTTTTCAATCCCTTTCAACGACTGCTCGTAACTAAACGAATAATCTGCAATAGTATAAAAAGGCGAGCTTTTGAATTTTGCTGTAAGTTCACGGGAAAAAACACTCTGATCTAGGTCAACAATGCTTATCCTGATATTTTTCATTTCGTAAGTTGCGGCATAAGAAAGTATCAGAAGCTGAATAACGGGTATAACAAAAATGATGGGCAACATCATCCGGTTACGAAATATTTGCAAAAATTCTTTTTGTAAGATAAAAAGTATTGTTCTCATTTTTCTATTCCAGTCTGATTTTAAAATTTTTGATACTTAATGTAATAAAAATCAATATCATTCCGAGTAATATTATTGTTTCTTTCCATATAAAACCGATACCGACACCTTTTAACATTATAGCTTTTATGACAATTATGAACCATTTTGCCGGAATAATATCAGAGAGCCACTGCAAAACAAGAGGCATGTTTTCGATAGGGAAGATAAAACCTGAAAGTATTATTGTCGGCAGCATCAGTCCTATCATCGAGATCAGCATAGCAATTTGCTGATTTTGCGAAATAGTTGAGATGAAAATTCCGAGAGACAGCACCAGAACTATATAAATGATGGTGTACAACAATAAAAGTAATATGCTTCCACGTATCGGCACAGCAAAAACAAAATACCCTATCAACAGGATTATCACTGCAATGAGAAATGATAAAATCACATAAGGCAGCACTTTGCCGATGATGATCTGAATTGGTTTCAGTGGGGAAACAAGAAGAACTTCCATTGTGCCCATCTCTTTTTCACGGGCAATAGAGATGGAGGTCATCATAGCTAAAATAAGTAATAGTAAAACTGTGATTACACCGGGTACAAACATAAAAACACTTTTAAGCTCCGAATTATAAAGCATTTTAATTTCAGGGATAATCTTAAGTGGCATAGCTTGTTCTCCAAGAACTTCAACCTGGAAACTTCTAATAATTGCCATAAGATAATTTGTCAGGATTTTTGCCACATTCGGATCGGAAGCATCGGCAAGGATCTGTATCGTGGCGCTGCCTTCGGTTTGAAGTTTATCGGCAAAACCTGATTCGTAGATCAATACAAGTTTTATTTCCCCCTGCCTGAAAGCCGGCTCAATCTCCTTTTCACCGGCAAGGTTGGTTTCGAGCAGGAAATAGCCTGATGATAATATCTTTTGTGTAAGTTTTTCGGTTAACTCATCTTTTGAATGATCGAGTATTGCGATACGGGCATTCTTAATGTCGTTTGTAAGAGCAAATCCAAAGAGCAGCAACTGCACAATCGGCATACCGAACAGGATAAGCAAAGTCCGGTAATCCCGGAAAATATGATAGAATTCTTTTTTTACAAACCCAAAGAATTGTTTCATTGTTATGAGTTATAGGTTATTCAGGCCAAATTATTACTTTTATTTTTAGACATTTATTTTTGAGTCCACTCCGAAAAGTTATAAAAATGAAATTAGCCACAGATTCACTGATTTAAATGAAAATTAAATCCGTGATAATCTGTGTAATCTGTGGCAACTTTTTTTCAACAATTTCAAATAGATGTATTTTCGGAGTGGACTCATTTTATATAATTTAAAATTATTTCATTTATAATTTAACATTAAAACTACCCTCTAGCCAGTTTTATAAAAACATCATTTATAGAATCGGCCCCAAAGGACGCTTTAAGATTTTCGGGTGTGTCGAGAGCTTTTATTTCACCATCCACCATTATCGAAACGCGGTCGCAGTATTCGGCTTCGTCCATGTAATGCGTGGTAACAAAAACTGTTACGCCGCTGTTCGATGCTTCATATATCATATTCCAGAACTGCCTTCGGGTTATCGGATCAACGCCTCCTGTCGGTTCATCGAGAAATACAATTCTGGGGTCGTGTAAAATCGCGACCGAGAAAGCCAGTTTTTGTTTCCATCCAAGTGGCAACGAACCGACAATCCTGTTTTTCACATTTTCTAAACCTAATTTTTTCAGAAGTTTAGAAGTTTTCGATCTTATCTCCTTTTTGGAAAGTCCGTAAATACCCCCGAAAAATCTGATATTTTCAAATGTTGTAAGGTCTTCGTAAAGGGAAAATTTCTGGCTCATATAACCGATGTTCCGTTTTATTTTGTCAGTTTCGGTGTAAACATCAAAACCGCAGATTTTTGCTTTTCC
>CBDUSJ010000370.1:0-3028 GCA_965369845.1 uncultured bacterium
TTTCGGTCTTAATTTCCAATTATCAAATATTTCCAATTTCTGTAAATCACAAACCATGATTGAATCATGATAAGTTTTTTCAATTCGTTTTAAAATTTCAGCATCTCTAATTTTCATAAAACCTGATATTGTTTTCCCTCCTGAAAAAACAGGCCTTTCATCAGGATAGGAGCACCAGGTAATGGGAGCGTTTTTTTCTCCCGAATCTTCTGTAGTCAATTTGATTGTCGTTGATATTGAATAATACCCTTCTCGTACATAAACTGTTATTCCATCGATAGGTAATTTACCCATCTTTTTTAATTCACGAATTGTTTCCTGCGCTTTTTGGAAAGTCGCAAATGGACCGTCAGTTTCATTTTTGTTTGGTTCGCTTAATTTCCCTGACCAATTATCATTTCCGGATGGGGCGATAAATAAGCCATTATTTGCTATCTTTTCGGATGAGCATCTATAAAGTAAAAGCAATATAAATGCAGAAAATAAAATTTTTGATATTTTCATTATGTTGTTCTATAAAAATTTATTTCAACACCCGCAATGCCTTTTCAATCTGAGAAGCTCCCCTGATGAATGAATCATTTTTTGAGCAGGCGTATTCGCTGGTTTTATAAGCATAGGTCCAGCCCCAGGTGCCTGTATCAAAAATCGGGTAATCTATTGGGACTTCTGCTATTATAAAATTTTTGGTAATATCGCCAAGTTCAAGCATTCCACCATTCCCCGGGTTGATCCCTATCATCACTCCTCCGGGTACAACACCATCCCTGCCGCCTTCAGTGAAGCTGTATCGATGATGATAGCATCCGGGCCCCTTACCGACACCGGCCATCATCGAAACGTCGGCAGGATTGAAGCCGAGTATCCATTGAATTTGATATTCCGCAGCTTCCAGGTATTTTGGTTCTTCCAATAAAATGGCAGCAGTGGCTAAGGCCCAGGCAACATCTCCCAGTTTCCTGTTGTTGGTATGCGGTACTATATTTCTTACGCTTCCGTCTTTTGCCGTTCCGCCAATCTGCCCGAAAGGAGAGAGGTTTGCATATTGCATAGAAAAATCCGCCCAAAGTTTGAATGCTTCTTTTATTTCGGATGCTGATTCGCTATCAGGGTTTTGCTTTATGAACTCGTATAAAGCCGGCAAGTGCATTCCCACTGTAATCGTTTTTGAAGTTTTAGAATTATCTGTATAGAATTGTCCATCCTTATCCTGAAGTCCAAGAATATTTTTAACTCTTTGCCAGGCATCCTTCATGTATATTTCGTCATTAAAAACCCGGTAAAGTTCCAGATCGATAAGTAAAAGTCCTGATTCAATATAATACAGGTTTGATGTTTCTATTTTGCGGCCCCTGTCATAAACATCTTTGGCAATAGCAAGGCATTTTTCCGCAAGTTCTTTATCATAAGGCAAAAGCAGTCGTCCGGCCCTTGCCAAAACAGCACCGGGCAAGCATATTGCAGCGCCTTTTATGATGCCATAATTGTTTTCGATACACTCTTGTTCCGAAACTACCCGGGGCGGTTCATTTTCCGGAGCGCCAATCCACATACAGACATTTTCAAAGTTAGGGGTAAAACCCGGATGGAACTCGCCATCCCAGTAGGTTTTGCAGAAGTATTTAGCCTCCCAGGCGATTTCATTAATATACCTTGGCATCCCTTCAAGAGTATCTTTAAGTTCTGTACCAAAATCATTCTGAAATGTCGTAAGTCCGAACAATCCCATGCTTCCGCCCCACATCCATTTACCATAATCGCCTGCATCGTGCCAGCCACCCGTAACATCTACTTTTGTGCCGTCTGTTTTGATAATGGCATCTTCGGTATGACATGCCTTGTGAAAACCGGGAACTTCAGTCCCGCAGCGTTGATAGAAATACCATCTGGCAGCTTTTATTGCAAGGTCCAGATAAATATTATCCTTTACCGGGAAAACATAGGAGTCGGAAATTTCCCTGGTTTCATTAACTTTTAGTCTGATAAAATAGAGGCCTTCCTGATTAAAATCTGAGAAATCAGCAATGTAGTTGTTTCCGCCCCAGATATGATTTCCTGTTTCAGTCAAATCGCCCGAATATACAACGGGTTGTGGGTCAGGATGCTGAACATTATTCAGCGCATCAATTATTTCAAACTTGCCGGTGAGTTTTGTATCATTTGTCCAGATTACGGCTCTTTTAACTCCATCCACATCATAGCCACCATGTGAAATTATCGGGCGTAATGTAGGCTGGGCGATTATCTGATTTGGTGCCAAAGGCGACCAGCTATCGGTTTGTTGCCGTATTCTCCTGATTGTCCTGGCTTGCTTAATTTTTTCTTCGGCTGTTAATGTCCCAAGATTTTTTAATTTTCTGGAGGCAACAGTGAATTCGATGTATTTGAGGTCATTAGTTACTTCAACATTAAAAAACAAACGTTCGTTTTTAAATGTGTAGTCAATGTCCCTTTTTTTTTCTGTTTGCGGATCAATTACGACCGGTGTCCCCACAACGAAGAAATATACAGGATCAAAACTAAGCTCGCACTCTGCCTTATTAATATCCGGATTTTCAGATAGTAGAAAAGCCAGCCGGACTTTATCGCCATTTTGAAAAATAGTTGCCTGAACCGGTTTTATTTCCGGTTCAGAGAAAACAGGCAGGTCATTTCTCAGTTTCCAGTCGTTGCTGAAATCACTTTGAGCTTTGCTTGTGAGGGTAAAGAATATTATTCCTGCTGCAAAGACTAAAACGAATATAAGATTTTTCTTCATTTCAACATTTATTTTTAATATGAATTTTATCCCGGGGTATAATATTTTGTAAAATTACATATTTTGCATATAATACTACAAATTTAGTAAATCGTACAGGCATTTATCGATTTTTAAAAAAACATGAGCATTATCCGGAAATCATTTTTTCTTGCATACTACGTGTATTATTCATATACTTGTAGCTTAGTAATATGTCAGGTGACTATGAGGTACTATCGATGAAATATAAGCTACTTAGCTCAGAGGATGGCGTGTTTGATCGCGATG
>CBDUSJ010000371.1:0-3012 GCA_965369845.1 uncultured bacterium
TCATTACATCTTTTATAAACTGTTTCAATTAGGGAATGAGAAATATGGAATTTTCGTAGTTGTCAAACGGATAAAGGAATTCACTCAAGTTCCTATTATTGATAGTTCGAATTATAAGATAAAAGAGGAAGTAATTTCGCAAGCAGAAAAACTCATTAATTTAGAGAACGCTTCCTTCTTTGACTACATCGACTTCAAAGGTATTCTACAACAGAAATTTGACTCTGTAGAAATACAAGACAAAAACCTTGTTATTTGTTACAAAGACAACTGCGTTAAATGTAAAATAAAGGGTAACCCTGCCCTAATTAATACTACTCTTGCAGAGCATCTACATACGCTTCTTGACGACAATGGTACCGGCAGTATCAGCGAGCTCAAAAATTTACCTGTAATTGATATTGAACGTCAGAAACAAATCAAGAATTACATTGACGATTTGGTATTCGCACTTTATTTTAAGGTGAAACTATCAGACATTAACTTCAAGAACTGTGATAAGATTTTTACAGCTTGTGAAAAACATAAATATTATAAACTAATAAATGAACAATCCCATGCATAACAAACAAGACATTCTTTGGGAAAACCTGAAAGGAAACGAAAACCTAAAAGAGTACATTTTTATGACACGTTCGGGTTACCGACACTTTTTTGTTCTCGGCAAAGACCTGAAAGAAGCAGAGAAAAACTTTATGCGCATTGATGAGATTAAGCGGTGCGGCTTTACTCTTGAGGACTTGCCCATACGACTTGAGTACAAACCGGAGACAAGAAACTACTCAATGGATGACTTTTGGTTAAAAAATGAAAATCAAGTAGAAATAACTGCCTGACTATTGTAAGCAGATTTGTAGTAGAACCATCTTTTCCGGACGTTGGATAAAGAGGGTGAATTCATTATTTTTTTAAAAATAAAGTAACCATTCACAGTATTTAACTGACAGATTATAAACTAAATATAAATTTGAAATAAAAAATTACGCCACAGATTACTCAGATTTTCACAGATTATTTTTTAATTACATTTGTTAAATACCAGTTAATCAATTAAATCGGCATGAATAATATATTTATTAACCCCGTGAACGGTTACAAAATAAATTTATTATTTTAAATTTTTATACCTTTGCTTATTATATGAGCTTAACAATAAAAAGATAAATATATGAACGAATTACTAATTAAATACAATTCATTAGATTCTGTTTTACAACATCAGGTGTTACTGTTTATTGATTATTTAATTTCAACAAAAAATATTGTTAAAACTACAAACATGTCGGCATATAAAAAGAAAATATTAAAAGTTTCTGATTGGTCGAAAGAAGATATACAGGTTTTTAACGATAACAATAAAAAATTTAATCAATGGAATATACCTCAATGGTAGTAGATACGTCAATTTTTATACCTTTGTTTATTATATGGTTTTAACCATAAAAGGTTTTACAAAGAAAACTTTTGACCTGTTTTTTGTTCAATATATTTGAAATAGTAATAAAGCTTATAATTTACTTCTTTACCGTAATCAATATTCAGGTCGTAAATAATTTCATTATCATAAGGTCTTTGGTAACCGTAAGATTTTACCCTATTGTTCCACTCGATTACATAAATATAGTTTTTTGACTGGTAATATTTATTAGAATTATACCAAATCGGTTTGCGGTTTGTTACAAACCAGCTATCAAAACCGGGGTCAAAAACTATAAGTTCGTACTCGGTTGTATCGCCCTGCTGAATCGAATCATAAACATAAATGTTTTCATACCTGAATGTGCCAAAATCGGAGGCAATAACGAAAGGTGAAAAAAAGATAGCAGTTGTTAAGATGATCAATAATTTTTTCATGGCGTAAAGATTTTTAAATTTTCGTAAAATTAACACAAAAAACGTTCCGAAAAAAATATTTTAATCATCCGAAAAATCAGAAACTCCACTTTAACCTGCCGAATATAAATTTTCCGTAATCACCGTATTCGGTTTTTTCATCACCGAAAAACAATTGAGTAATCACATATAAATCGAGGTTTTCCGTCAGTGAAAAATCTAAAGATGGCCCAACAAAGAAAGAGCCGTCATTAGGATTAACAATCCCGGCAATATCGGCTTTTATCAAAGGTGTGATTTTATAAGAGGCCTCTCCGAATAATTCGTACCTTGCCGGTGTGAGGGTTTTTACGCTGATATCCCTGCTTGCTTCGATATAATTTCCAAGATAGGCTTTTCCGGTTGTGCCGTTGGTGTTATAAATTACGGAAGCATGTAAATAGAGGCTGCTCGAAAAGGTATAATTTGCGCCTGCCGAAACAATAAATATTCCAAGCGAATCGCTAAAATTATCCTTTGACCTGAAATATGAAAATTCGCCGTTAAAACCTGCGCCTTTAATCTGTCCGGCCCATCCACCGCCCAACACAATATCATCTTCCATAACTCCGCCCAACACCTGAAAATCATAATTCCATTTATTGAATTTATACATTGCAGCGATTGTGCTTTTATCATCAGAATCAATTTTGCAGGCAAGTTGCACCGATGAAGTGTTGCTTGAATAATACTGAAACCTGATGGCATCACAGCCGGGACGCTCGACATAATCAAAATCAAAATACGAAAAAGTGTTAAAAATATCATTGGGAGTCCAGACAAGATTTACACCCCAGTTAATTCTTTGCCTTCCGGCGACTATTTCAAACTTTCCATGATTATAGGCGAGATTTGCGCGGTCGAAATTTGTATAAAAAAAATAGCTCGAATCACTTGCCCATTTGAATGTAAGGTCCATTAACCCGTAATCTTTTACCGAATACTCGGTTAAATACGGATAATAATTATAAACCATCGAACCATAATTCAAAATATTTCTCATGCCAACATTAGCGGTAAATGAGTTTGACATGTACCAGTGAAAATTAATCCGGTTTTTAATTGTCCCCATTGTTATCCATTCTTTTAAATCGGGTTGTATCCAGACATTTTCAAGATACTCAAGATGCCCGTCAACAG
>CBDUSJ010000372.1:0-3005 GCA_965369845.1 uncultured bacterium
TTCTTCCTCAAAACTGACGAGTTTCTTTGATTCCGGACGAAAAAAGAATCTCTGGTAAAAATTATAAAATCCTTTTGTGTTGAAATACCTACCTGCTTTTTGTAAAAATGTCTTTCTGACTAATGGGTTGTCGTCAATGATGAGAAGAGCACATACAAAGTTATTTTTCAAAAGCAATTTGATGCAATCAGCCTGCCATCTCTGAAACAGAAAACCGTTGCACATTATCCCGAAGGATAAAATTTTGTTTTCGCTATTGCAAGGCTGCTTGTTCATTATTTTTGTTTCGAGTTTATGAGTCTGATATAAAAAGCCGCGAATGCGCGAATTTACAATTCAACACCACTAATTATTAGTAGTTTACTATTTATAAAATATCATTATGTACCTTTTAGACTTGACTTATTTATATCTATTCAAATACTTGCATCCTGATAAATTTCATTAAGCAATTTTCTTATTTTTTCCCTGCTGAATTTTTCCTTAACCGTATTGATCAAAATGTCCGGCTCATAATTTTTATAACTTTCAATCATCTGAAGAATTGCATCTTGCAGTTGTTCTTTATTTCCCGGCTCGATCAGGATACCGTTTTTTTCATTAATAAAAGTTTCGGGGCCGCCGCATTTTGTTGCAATCACAGGCTTACCACAAGCCAGCGCCTCGGCGGCAATCACCGAAAATGTTTCAATATTTGAATTAATTATAACAAAATCTGTTTTGTTCAGAAAATCATAAACATAGTCATTTGTCTTTATCCCGTGAAAAAACACAACTTTATTCAAAACACCCAGATTTTCTGCAAGTTGTTCCAGTTTTTGCCTGTCTTCGCCATCTCCGATAATATGATATTCAAGTGAAATATCGCTGCTAATTCCGGCAATGACACGAATCACATCGCCCAGGTTTTTTACACTTTCAACAAGATCGGCAACAGAAAGAGCAATGATCTTACTGCTTTCAGGTTTTGAACTGTTTACCCGATGTTCAGGGAAATAGACAATATTTGGAACAACCGATATTTTCTCCGGTTTAATACCTGATTCGACAATAGCATCACCTAATTTTTCCGAAACCACCAAAACCCGAAAAGCGTTATTCAGAACTTTCCGGGACAAAAAACAATAGAGATTCCCTTTTTCAGCAAACTTCCCCGTAATATACCCCGACCAGTGTTCACTAACGACGTATGGTGTTTTTTTTAGTATTTTGTAAAAAAGTCCCCAAACCCCGGCACGCAGCAGTACGTGTGAATGTATCAGGTCTGGCGCGCCATAATGATTTATAATTATCTTTTTACCCTTCCGGAAAATTTTAAAATAACGGCAACAATGCACAATGTGTTTAACAAAGGAATTATTGCCTGAATATTGCCTGAATTCAGCAAAAACCGCGAATACTTCGTTTTTATATGTGTGCGATAATCTATACCGGCTTTTTAATCCCGACACTGGATTAATAAACAACACGGAGGTTTTATAATCGCCGGCAACAGCCTCGATCTGTTTCAGGACGAAAACCCCGAATTGCGGATTATCAGGATAAGGATACCATTTCGGAAGGTGAAGAATATGTTTTTTCGATTTATCAGGCCACATGAAATTTTATAATATTTCGTTTACAAAAGTAATAGCATTTTTAATTCTTTCTTCGCCAAGACCGGTAATTAGCCTGTATTTAAAATGTCGACTTTTTAATTCTTTAAGATAAAGTTTCAAGATATAGTCTCGTTTACCAGGATGTTCGCGCATGGGATCGTATTCCCAGGGAGTGTCAATATTCATCAACAGATATAAATCATAATTTTGCTTTTCAATTCCTTGAACGATCCATTCGTGGCATTTTCCGAAAACAACATCACACCATATTTTTGTTACAATAAGCTCGGTATCGGAAAATAACAATTTATTTGTTTTTTCAAGCAACTTTTTCTCATGTTTAACCTGGCCTTTGGCAATTTTTAGAACATCATCATAATTATATTTCCGGTTCAAATTATTAAGATATTCTCTTGCATATTCAGGAACCCAAACTGTGTTAAAACGATAAGCAAGCTGTTCGGCAAGCGCCGACTTCCCCGTAGATTCCGGCCCTGTGATAGCGATTTTCTTAATTTGATTTTTCAATTTGTAAAAGTTTTTTTCTCCATTCAAGGTAACCGGAAATTGCAATTATTAAAAATACCGTAAACTGAAAACTTGTCAAAACCAAACCTTTATAAAAATACAGAGGTATGGAACAAATATTTCCGATTATCCATGCAATCCAGTTTTCAATTTTTTTAAGAGCCATAAGCCACATCCCCACAATAAATATTGCCGTTGTGGTTGAATCCCAGTTTGGAACAGTGCTGTTGGTGAAATTCATAAGAACATACCGAAGAATAATAAAAAATATTATCAGCCCTGCAATACAAATTATGTGTTGAGCAAAAGTATTCCTGCTGATTGGAATATAATTGTCCTTCTTGTCTTTCCGCGTCCATTTGTACCAACCATAAATGCTCATTATAAAATAAAAAAAGTTGATGCCCATATCGGCGTACAGGCCTGCAAAAAAACAGATATAGACGTAAATCAGCACACTGATAATACCTGTGGGATAAACAAGGAGATTTTCTTTTTTTGCAAACCAAACGCTCAATAGTCCGAACAAAACTGCAACCGCTTCGAGCCAGCTTGTCTGAAGAATATTTTGGTAAAAAAGATCAAAAAAATTCTGAAAATTCATTCCTCTTATTTCCGAACAGCATTAAACATTTTGATTACAAAAACCGAGTGTGGCAACTCAAATGATCTGTAAATTTCCTCTGTAAGAATTTTCATCACTTCAAAATAGTCGCCAAAAACCTGGGTGCTCATGCTGTTAGTTTCCACTTCAATATTTTCATAACCGTTCAGCCGTTTTATGAAATCTTTAATTGGCGGAATATATTCAACTTTTAAAGGATAATAACTAATATCGACGGACACTTTCATAATAGATAATTTTATTTGAATAAAAAA
>CBDUSJ010000373.1:0-2967 GCA_965369845.1 uncultured bacterium
AATGAAATGAGCTCGCTGCGAAACGAAATAGATACGAGATTCGAAAGTCAACAGCGTCAAATCGACGATCTGAAAGATATGATTTCAATGCAAAATAATCTGCTTTATTGGGCATTTGGAATTATTATTACCATTATTCTTTTTACTCTCGGTTATACAATTTGGGATCGAAGGACAGCATTAGTACCTATGCGTGAAAAAACATATTCAGTTTCTGAAAAAGTGAGAATATTGGAAAGTGTTTTGAAAGAAGAAGCAAAAACCAATATACGACTGGCAGATATATTGAAATCTTATGGGATGTTGTAAAGAAGCGCATAAATAAATGAAAGATTCAGATAAAGCATCAGGGCAGGACCATAAAAGAAAAAAACATGGTGATTTTTCAAAATTCATCAAAAAGAAGCATACATCTTCAAAAAAAATAAAAAGCAATAAACCATCCGTCCGGAAAAGTAAATCAGAAATAACTAAGGAAAGACAGTTTGGTAAAACGGATAAGAAAGATACAAGAATCCTGAAATACAAACAAAAAGGAAGGCGTAGCACCAAAAGCAGCAATTATCTCACCGAAGGAGGATTGATACGATTAAACAAATTTATTGCCAATGCAGGAATATGTTCGCGGCGCGAGGCTGACAATCTTATTACATCCGGCGCTGTATCTGTTAACGGGAAAGTTGTTACCGAACTCGGAACAAAAATATCGCCTACCGACAAGGTAAAGTACGGAGGCGAAACTCTACATTCCGAAAAACTTCAATATGTTTTGCTAAACAAACCAAAAGGTTTCATCACCACTACTGATGATCCTTATGAACGCAAAACCGTAATGACACTCATTCAGAATGCATGTAAAGAAAGAATATACCCGGTTGGGCGATTAGACCGCAATACCACCGGACTTCTTCTATTTACAAACGACGGCAAGCTGGCAAAAAGACTCACCCATCCAAGTTATCAGATAAAGAAAATTTACCACATATATCTGAATAAGTCCCTCGCCAAAAATGATATGATCACCATCGCAAACGGCATTGAACTTGATGACGGTTTTATCCGACCCGATAAAATTTCCTGGGTTGGAGATGGTAAAGACAAACACGAAATCGGCATCGAAATTCATTCAGGAAGAAACCGGATTGTTAGAAGAATATTTGAAACTCTGAATTACAAAGTTGTGAAACTCGACAGGGTGTTTTTTTGCGGACTTACCAAAAAAGACATTCCGCGCGGAAAGTGGAGACTCCTAAAAAACGATGAGATCAACTTTTTGAAAATGCTTTAAATTTAACCGCCGGTTTTTTTTTATTAATTATTGCGGTTGTAATTGTTATCAAAAGAAAAAGTGCGCTTAAAAATGTAGATACTCTTCCGGTATAATCACCATATTTAACATAAAACGTAATTCTGTTACTGGCATTGAGGTCGGCTTTTATTACAGCGGGAACCCAGTATTTGGTTTTTTCAAAAATATCTCCCCTTTGATTTACAAAACACGAAATGCCGGTATTTGCCGAACGAGCAAGGCTGCGCCGGGTTTCTACCGCTCTTAACGGAGCGAATGAAAAATGCTGCTTGTATCCCGGTGAGTTTCCCCACCAGCCGTCGTTCGTAATGATAAAAAGCAGATTGGCACCGTTTCTTACAAATTCAGCACAGAACTCTCCGTAAATTGATTCATAACAAATTATTGCCGGAACTTTATATTTTCCGTCACTTGATGTAAACACTGTTCGTTCTTTTGAAAATCCCAGGCTGCCAACTGTTCCGCCAAGATCGAAGACAATATTTTGCAACGGGCGCAGTAGCTTCTGGAAAGGCATTTTTTCGGGGCCTGGCACTAATTTTGACTTATGGTAAAAACCGATATCTTCTTTTGAATTAATAAAAAGAGCAGTGTTGTATGCGTCATAATATTTATCAGCATCTGAAAATTTTCGTGCTGTACGTGTTATCGGCTCATCGTCAGCAAAAACTCTGAAAGTAGATGCTCCTATTACAATATTTACATCAGGATATTCTTTAATAAATTTCTGTATTTGCAATATACTCGGAGAAAATTGTATTTTTCTATGCCAGATATTTTCCTGTATTGCAGATTCAGGACAGACAATAAACTCAGTATTTTTATCAATTACTTCTCTTGCCATATTAAGATTTTTATCAATAACCACTTGTTGAGGCAATGTGAATTGCTCTGTCCACGGATCAATGTTGGGCTGAGTAACAATTACACCTACAGGATTACTTTCTTCGGTATAGTTATTATAAATACTCAGAGAGATGATAAGTGGTGTAATTATAAAAACAAAAGATATTATTCCCGTAATAATTATCCTCTTTACAGGGATTTGTTTATTTAGTAAAATGTTTAAACATTTAAAAATTAAAATGTTGACAAGCAAAATCCAGAAAGTTCCCCCAAAAGTTCCGGTGTATTCGTACCATTGTACCCATTTTGTATAAGCAGCGAATCCATTTCCCAAATTTAACCACGACCAGGATAAATCCCAGTTGAGGTGAAGAAATTCAAAAGCTATCCAGTAAAAAATTAAAAGATATGCCGCATGTGAGCGATTAAGAAAATTTCGTTTACTGATGTGAAAAACGGTGAATACTATTGTCATAAATAGCGAATTCAGCAAAATTGCCATTATGGCTCCAAATTCAGTAGAATTCCATATCCACCATGTTGTGAGTAGATTCCATGTAAAAAATGCAGGGAAGACAAAAAAAGAAATGCTGAATTTACTGAAATCGTTCCTATTTTTTTCAAGATAATCCTCAACAAAAAGTAAAGGGACAAAGGCAATTAACAATATAAAAGGGTATCCGTTGAGTGGCCATCCTAAGGTTAACAAAATTCCGGTTAAGATGGAAAGCAGCAGTATTTTAATCTTTTTCATCTGTATACTATTATCCTGTAAAACTTTGCTAAAAAAACAAAGTTATTTAGCAAATCCG
>CBDUSJ010000374.1:0-2963 GCA_965369845.1 uncultured bacterium
AATTTCTAATTGTGTACACGTACTAATTGTTTAACTAAAAACTTAAAAAATTGAAAGTAATTACCACGAAAATTGCAATTCAATTTGCGATAATATTAATTTTCTTTCCAGCGTTTTCCTATTCACAGGGAATTCTTGGCGGTGGAAAAGTTACCGGAAATGTTCAATTGGATGCCCAAATTTATAGTGAAGATTCAAAACTTGGCATAACCGATTCTACACTGAATTTTAAGAAATTCGGGATGAATGGTTTTGGTAATTTGCTATATACAAACGGCAATTTTTCCGCAGGCTTGCGTTTCGAAGGCTACCTGAATCCAATGCAAGGCTTCGACCCGCGTTATGAAGGCGTTGGAATTCCATACTGGTTTGCCAAATATAAAATCGGAACGCTTGAAATGACCGCCGGACATTTTTACGAACAGTTCGGCAGCGGACTGATACTAAGAAGCTGGGAAGAATGGACATTGGGATATGATAATAATATCTACGGTTTTAATGCAAAATTTTCTCCCTACAAAGGAATTATGCTGAAAGGGCTCGTTGGGGTTCAGCGGTATTTTTGGGAACCTTTTGAAGATAATAACCGTGGTATTGTCAGAGGTTTTGATGGTGATTTTTACCTCAATGATATTTTTGATGGTATGGCCGAATCGAAAACAAAAATAAATATCGGTGGAAGTTTTGTCAGTAGGTATGAAAAGGTACCGACAAAAACTTTTACACGAGATTCGTCTTACATTATAATTAGTGAATTTGGCGATACAACCCAATGGATACACAAAACAACCTACGAATACAGTCTGCCCCATAATGTTGGTTCGTGGGCGGCAAGAGCAAATATTTCCAATGGCGGATTTAATCTTTACGCAGAATATGCCGAAAAAGGTAACGACCCGAATGCCACAAATAATTATATTTTCAAAAAGGGGAGAGCATTATATTCCACTGTATCTTATTCGATAAAAGGTTTCGGAATATTTTTCGCAACAAAATGGATCGATAATATGAGCTATAAATCAAAGAGCACCGAATCCGGTAATCCACCCATGCTCGATATAAATTATCTTCCGGCTATTTCAAAAGAGCATACGTACAGCCTTGCAACAATGTATCCGTATGCGACAAAGCCTAACGGCGAATTCGGGTTTCAGGGCCAGGTGAATTACACTATACCGAAAAAATCAAAACTGGGCGGCAAATATGGCACAAATATCACCCTGAATTATTCTCTTGCCAAATCTATTCAGAAAGACCCGATAGCCCCTGGCATTCCAATTGATTCATCCGGCACCGACGGTTACAAATCCGGATTTTTCTCAATTGGCGATCTTACTTATTATCAGGATTTGAATATCATGCTCGAACACAAATTCGGTAAAAAAGTTAAAGCCAAGCTGGCATACTACAAACAGACATTCAACAAGCATGTTATCGAGGATGATATTTTTGATGATAAAGACATGGTTTATGCCAATATCGGCGTATTAGATCTTACTTATAAATTTACGCGTAAACATTCGTTGAGAATGGAATTACAGGGACTTTGGACACAAGAAGATAAAGGCGATTGGGCTGCTCTCCTGCTCGAATACAACGTGTCGCCAAAATGGTTTTTCTCGGTTCAGGATGAATGGAACTACGGAAATGATGACTCTGATAAACGAATTCATTATTACAATGTTTCATTCGGATATACTCAAAAATCCAACCGGATATCCTTACGCTATGGCCGTCAGCGCGAAGGACTACTTTGTGTCGGCGGCGTTTGCAGATACGTTCCGGCTTCAACAGGCTTAACTTTAACAATAACAAGTTCATTCTAAAAGAAAAAAGTTATGAAACATAAATTTTTAACAGCTATATTTTTTGTTTTAATAGCCGGGTTTTTATGGATGTCGTGCGATAAAATCGACAACCCCTTGATCATTATCGAAGAAAAAGATGTCCCTGAAAATATTGACGACACAGTGTTTTTTACCGACTCGGTAATTGTTGAACGGAAACAGGTATTACTCGAGGACTTCACCGGCCATAAATGTGTGAACTGTCCCGAAGCTGCTATGATGGCGCATGATATTGCCAAAGCAAACGATCATAAATTGATCATCTACAACATTCACGCCGGTTGGTATGCCACGCCTGACCAGCAGGGACATTACACCGCTGATTTTATCTGCCCGACCGGTACCGATTTATATAATAATTTCCAGGTATATGCTAATCCGAGCGCATTGATTGACCGGGTTGAATATAACGGAACATGGGTGCTTGGCCAAAACGACTGGCCGACTGCTATCGACCTGGAGCTGGCTAAAGAAAACACGGTTAATTTAAAACTCAAAAACAAATACTATCCGAAACTGAATACTGTGAAAATTTCAACAGATATTACCTTCCTCTCAGAAATGCCCGGAAAATATAAATTAGTGGTTTACATTGTCGAAAATCATATTATTGCCCCGCAGAAAAACAACGATCCGGACATAGGCCCAACACCCGACTGGCTTGATTATGAACACAGGAATGTTTTACGGGATGCTGTAAATACTACCTACGGCGAATATATTTCTGCTTCAGGAGATGTTGTTTCCGGTAAAACTTATTCGATGGATTATTTTTATAAAATAGATGACGCATGGGTTACGGCAAATTGTAACATCATTGCCTACATTGGTGAATACGATGAATCGTTAAATCTGATAAATATTTTGCAGGTAGCCGAATTAGGAATAAAAACCGAATAAACCTTTCTGTTTTCACATTTTTTCTTTTCATTTCAATTTTTTTATTTATTTTTGGGGGGATGATTAATAAAACACTATAACGTTAAAAAAGGTTTTTATATCTCTTGGAATATTGAGAGTTATTTGTACTTTTGTTTTTTATATAAACAAGTTGACAGTAATATAAAAAATACTAACTTAACCGCACTTGCTAAAAATTACCCGAAAAAATTGGTC
>CBDUSJ010000375.1:0-2919 GCA_965369845.1 uncultured bacterium
AATAGAACACGGATAACGCGGATTAAACAGATATTCACGGATTTTGATGGAATAGTTTTGTACCCCGATGTTGAACTCGTATTATCATTTCTAAACTTGTCCGCCCGTACGGGTGGATGGATTTCTAATTTCTAAACTTGTCCGTATGGATTTCCAATTTAACATCTATCAACACTATTAATCCAAGCTCCAGTCGATTTCCTCAAGCCCGAATTGACGAAGCAACTTGTTTGTTTTTGAAAAATGCCGGTTTCCGAAAAATCCCCTGTGAACTGAGAATGGCGAAGGATGAGCTGATTTCAGTAAATAATGTTTTGATGTATCAATCAGGGGTTCCTTTGCCTGGGCATAATTGCCCCAAAGAAGAAAAATAAGATTTTCCTTTTTATCAGATAGCTTTTTAATAGCAGCATCGGTAAACTCTTCCCATCCTCTGTTCTGATGCGAACCCGCTTGCCGTGCCCTGACGGTAAGTGTTGCATTTAAAAGCATCACACCCTGCTTTGCCCATTTTTCAAGATTTCCGCTTTTTGGAACAGGCAATCCCAGGTCGTCATGAATTTCTTTAAATATGTTTTGCAAAGAAGGTGGTTGCGTAATTCCATCAGGCACCGAAAAACAAAGCCCCTGCGCTTGTCCCGGTCCATGGTACGGGTCTTGTCCGAGTATCACCACCTTTACTTTATCAAAAGGAGTATTATTGAAAGCTGCAAATATCTGCGAACCCGGTGGGTAAATTTTGTATTTTGATTTCTCTTCCAGCAAAAACTCTTTAAGCTGAATAAAATAACCGGAACTGAACTCGTTGTCCAAAACCCGCTTCCAGCTTTCTTCAATTACAGGCTTTATCTTCGTCATTTAAGTTTAAAATTTTATCGTTCAAATATGATAATAATCCGGCAATATAATTACTTATTTTTTGTTTATTAAGAAATCTTCGGATTATTTTTGCAGTTTTTTAAAAAATTAAATTCAATAAAAATGGTTGGTAAAAATATAAAAAAAATCACAATTTTTCTTATAGTGGTTTTTTTATCGGGTATTTTGATGTCATCTTGCAAATCTTCGGAAAAATGCCCTGCATTCGGCGAAGTAAAAAAATTCCAGAAAGAAAGAAGAAGATAGAAAAATAATAAAAATCATTTATAACCGCGGAACGATTTATTTTCGTGGTTTATTCATACCGATATTGTATTTATTTGGTTTATTAACATGAGGATGATTTCCAAAATACTGACTTTTGTATTATGTATTTTCATAGCATTCCACGTTAATGCCCAGAAAAAGCAACAGCCTTTTGAGGAAATCGACACAATCCTGAACAAAGTCATTTTAAGAAAGGAAATTATGGGGGGAGTAACGGTGAATACACAAGGTTGGGGTGTGTTGTTCAGAAAAGGATATAATGCTACAGCTTTCAAGAAAAATTTATGGGAGGTCGAGTTTGTTGGGGTCAGGGCCAAAAAGCAGGTCAGGGTGAATTTTTACGGCGGCTATTACAGTAACGCCAACAGTTATGTTTACGGAAAACTCAATAAGGTTTATGTTCTTCGTGGCGGTCTCGGGCAACAATATCTTCTGAACAGGGAACCTTACTGGGGTGGAGTTGAACTGCGATTTACTTATTATGGTGGCCTCTCGATGGGTATAGCAAAGCCTATTTTCCTTTATATCATAAATCAGAATAATTATTATGAAACTACAAGCGAAAAATACAATCCTGAAGAGCATATTTATTATTATATTTACGGCCGCGCCCCTTTCATTGACGGTATTGGCCAAACTAAATTTTATCCCGGAGTTTATCTCAAAACCGGCCTTAATTTTGAATATGGTGAATATAACACTACGGTCAAATCCCTTGAAATCGGGGCTATTTTTGACGGATACGTTTTCCCTATCCCAATAATGGCTTTTCAGAACAAACATTATTATTTTTTCAATCTGTATATAAACCTTACTTTTGGTAAAAGATATAATAAGTTTTAGATAAATGAAAAACAAAAGTTTAATTTCAATTAATGATTTCACAAAAGAAGAGCAATTAAAAGTACTTGACGTTGCTGAAGATTTTGAAAAAAAACCGATTCGGAAACTCCTTGAAAATTTCGTTGTTGCAACATTATTTTTTGAACCCTCAACCCGCACAAGGCTTAGTTTTGAGAGTGCAGCATCGAGGCTCGGCGCCAAGCTCATCGGGTTTTCATCATCTGCATCTTCGAGCGTCTCGAAAGGTGAATCATTAAAAGATACAATATTGACGGTGAGTAATTATTCCGACATAATCATTATGCGTCACCCGCTTGACGGAAGCGCAAGATATGCCAGCGAAATATCGCCTGTTCCCATTATAAATGCCGGCGACGGAGC
The DNA here is from genome assembly GCA_965369845.1 of uncultured bacterium. Lineage (GTDB taxonomy): Bacteria > Bacteroidota > Bacteroidia > Bacteroidales > 4484-276 > CBDUSJ01. The sequence continues at coordinate 2,371 of CBDUSJ010000375.1, forward strand.
AAATCAACATCCCACACAAACTCTGCTCGACCTGTACTCGATAAGAAAAACACAAGGCACACTCGACAATCTGAATATTGCATTTGTCGGAGACCTGAAATATGGCCGGACCGTTCATTCTTTGTCTATTGCACTCAGCCAGTTTAACACAACATACCATCTTGTTTCTCCCGTGGCGCTTAAACTCCCGAGTTACGTGAAACGACATATTAAAGAAAAATCTCTGTCATATTTTCAATATACCGATATTATGGAGATTATTCCAAAAGTTGATATAATTTACATGACAAGGATTCAACGTGAAAGATTTTCCGATCCTATCGAATATGAAAAAGTTAAGAATTCATATAACCTCGATAACTCTATGCTAAAACATTCAAAAGAAAATATGAGAATTCTTCATCCGTTACCCAGAGTTAACGAAATTTCTGAAAATGTTGACAACAATCCCAAGGCTTATTATTTCCAGCAGGCTCTTAACGGTGTTTATGTACGACAAGCATTGTTGTCATTGATACTTGGAGTAAAAGAAGATAATAATTGACCTGA
>CBDUSJ010000376.1:0-2908 GCA_965369845.1 uncultured bacterium
AGTGTAAAAATCCTTTTTCTTTTTTAAGATATTCCACGATGGTGCCTTTTCCCGCTCCGAGTGTTCCGGTTATCCCGATAATGGTCATAGTCTTTGTTTTAAATTTTATCAATCTTTAGCCTGTCGATCCATTTTTCGGCCTGAAGAGGTTTGAAGACTTCAAGCCGTCTTAAAAGATTTTCTTCATCTTCATCAACAATCAAATTATTTTTATGTTCTTCTCTCACAAATTTTTCGGAAACAGCATATTTAATAAAATTGAGCATGTAATCAAAATATCCGTCTATATTTAACAGCCCGGTGGGTTTATTAATAATTTCCAGTTGGTTCCATGTCATCATTTCAAAAAGTTCATCGATAGTTCCAAAACCGCCCGGCATTGCAATAAATGCATCTGATAATTCCGATAACAGGGCTTTTCTCTCGTGCATGCTTTTTACAATATGAAGTTTGGTAATGTGCCGGTGAGCAATTTCTTTATCGACAATCGACTTAGGCATTACACCTATAACAGTGCCGCCGTGTTCAAGAGCGCTGTCGGCAATCTCGCGCATCAACCCGATATTACCGCCGCCGTAAATAAGCCTGATGTTTTTTTTGGCAATCAGTTTTCCAAGGCTACGGGCTTTATTTTTGTAGATGCTGTTTCTCCCGACGCTTGATCCGCAAAACACACAAATTGATTTCATCTGAATTATTGAATAATTAAAAAATGGTTTGCAAATATATTGTCTATTTTTCAAATAATTTCGTAAAACATGAGAGCTTCTGTTTAAATTATTTCATCTGAATTATTTAAAGAAACAAAATCTTTTATTTTCTTTGCATTTAATAAAGATGTTATTTATTAGAAGAATAATGAAAAAGCTCTATCCATTAAAATTTAAGCCGATATTCCGCGATAAGATCTGGGGTGGGAATAAAATAAATAAGGTTCTTGGCATGGACTATTCGCCTTTACCAAATTGCGGTGAAGCCTGGGTACTATCAGGAGTAAAAAATAATATAACTGTTGTAAAAGATGGTTTTCTTTCTCAGAACCAAATTAATGAACTTGTTGAAGTGTATATGGACGATCTGGTTGGCGGTAAAGTTTATGATAAGTTCAAAAACGAATTTCCGCTCCTCATTAAGTTCATTGATGCGAATGATTATCTTTCGATACAGGTTCATCCTGACGATGAGCTTGCCCGGAAAAGAAATATCGGGAATGGAAAAACCGAGATGTGGTATATTCTCAGCGCAGACGAAGGAGCTGAACTGATAAGCGGCTTTAAATCAAAAGTAACACAGAAAGTCTATCTCGATTATTTAAAAGATAAAAAGTTGAGAGAGATACTTAACGTAGAAAAAGTTAAAGCCGGAGACGTGTTTTTTATTCCTGCCGGAAGGGTGCATGCACTCGGACCTGGAATTTTGCTTACCGAAATCCAGCAAACTTCCGACACAACTTACAGAATTTACGACTGGGACAGGGTTGATGCACAGGGGCGTTCAAGAGAACTTCATACCGAAGAAGCGCTTGAGGCTATCGATTTTAATGTTTATGAAAACTACCGGACATCTTATCCTCAAATCTTAAACAAAACAGTTGAGATTGTAAACAAACCCTATTTTACAACTAACATCATCCATTTTGATAAACCAATTTCAAAAGACTATACCGAGCTGGATTCTTTTGTAATTTATATTTGTGTGCAGGGCTCGGTGGATGTTAAATACCCTGACGGAAAGGTAAATATGTGTATGGGTGAGTGTATGCTTGTCCCAAATGAAATAGATAAAATTGAACTATTTCCTCAGAATGGATCGAAAATACTGGAAGTCTATATTATTTAGTTTTCATAATACATATAATTTTGCGCGTTTATAAATATGTTGTTATTAAAATCTTTAATGATTATGAAAAAGCTACTTATTTTAACTTTTGTTTTACTTTTAATTTCTACTGTTTCTGCCCAGGACAAAGGCAAAACTTTATTTAAACTCCCATCCGTTGACATCCAAACTGTTGGCGGCAATCCCTTTAATACAAAGGACATCAATAATGACGGGAAGCCGGTTATTATATCTTTTTGGGCTACATGGTGTAAGCCTTGCATGACAGAGCTTAGTGCTATAAACGATGTTTATGAAGATTGGGTTGAGGAAACCGGCGTGAAGCTTTACGCTGTTTCTATCGACAATGCAAGGTCGAGTAAAAGAGTTTTACCTACCGTAAATGGCAGGAGCTGGGAATTTGATATTTTACTCGATCAGAACGGCGATTTTAAAAGAGCTATGAATGTGAATATTCCTCCGCATGTCTTCGTTGTGAATGGCGACGGCGAAGTAGTTTGGCAACACGTTGGTTATCTTGAAGGCGATGAAGAAGAATATATCGAAATTGTGGAAAAAGTAATAAATGGTGAGGAAATTGGGAAGTAGAAAGTAGAAAGTAGAAAGTTGAAAGGTTGAAAAGTAGAAAGTTAAAAAGTTGAAAGTTGAAATTGGGAAAAAATAAAAAGATTTTAAAAAGTTGAATGCATTTACCCTGTTGGATATTTATATTTAGGGCTTGTAAAGAAATAAAGTATACAGAATTGGCGAAGTTATTTTGTTCTTTTTCAAGGCACAAAATTTGCGAATAGCACAGCTATTTAAGGATTTTGTAACGAAGAAAAAGGGCAAAAGAACGAGTCAAAATGAATAGGTTATTTTTTTACAAACCCTTATGTGATAGGTCATTATTTGAAGTTATTATCTTACGGGCTTAATAAACAGCAAAAAAATATGATTATGCAAATTTCCAATTTATAAACTTGTCCGCCCGTATGGGTGGATGAATTTCCAAACTTGTCCGTATGGATTTCCAATTTCTAATTGTGTACACGTACTAATTGTTTAACTAAAAACTTAAAAAATTGAA
>CBDUSJ010000377.1:0-2885 GCA_965369845.1 uncultured bacterium
GGCGAAATTTTTTCAACCATGACTCTTAGTTTTGAATATCTGCCGGAAATTATTGAACAGCCCGAAAACCAGGAAGTGTGCGAAGAAGGATCAGTGCAATTCGATGTTTTGGCAACAGGCTCCGAACCGATTTCGTATCAGTGGTATGGCCCGGAAGGAGAAATCATGGGCGCAACATTAGATTATCTTATTCTGGAAAATGTTACACCGGAAGATGGGGGCAGCTATTATTGTAAGGTTTCAAATAACTGTAATATTATTCAAAGCGATGCTGCAACATTAACTGTTTTTCCACTGCCTTCGTTTGATGTTCAGCCGGAAAGTCTTCAAATACCAACTTGTGGAGATGCAATATTTTCTGTTGAAGTTTCCGGCGCCCAACCTGTCAGCCTGCAGTGGTACGGCCCGGAAGGTTTGCTCGATGGAGAAACCGGAACCGAACTTATTATTGAAAAAGTAAATATGCTAAATGCCGGGGAGTATTATTGTGTGGCTGAAAATTTCTGTGGAAACACAACAAGTGAAGTAGCTATTTTGACAGTTTTAAGCGGAGGAGTTTCGCAGAATATCGAATTGTTGGCAGGCTGGAGCGGAGTGTCATCTTATCTCTATTTTGATAATCCACTCGTTGAAGAAATTTTTGCTCCTGTTTTCAGCGACCTTGTCATTTTCCTTGATGATGAAAAAATGTACTGGCCCGCAGGAGGAATAAACACAATGCATGACTGGAATAATCACCAGGGATATAAAATTAAAGTGTCTGATAATGTTACGCTAAATTTATCAGGATGTGTTGAAAGCGACAAGCTTGTTGAACTTGATGAAGGCTGGAATATTATTCCGGTACTGAATGAATGTGATAATAATGTTGAAGAATTATTCAGCGGAATTGTTGCCGAGCTTGTTATTGTAAAAGAAGTTGCCGGATGGCGGGTTTACTGGCCCGGGCTTGGAATAAATAATCTCGAGGTTCTTTCATCGGGTTTGGCGTATTATGTTTTGATGACAAGTAACGCATCGGTTGAATTTCCGGTTTGTGATGCTGTAAATTTCACACAAAGCAAGTATCCGAAAAATATTAAAAATAATTCATTTTGGAATGAACCCATAATAACAGCAGGTTCCCATATTTTTGCAATTCCCGGAGATGTGATAACAGCAGCAGGACTGCAGGAAGGTGATATAATAGGAGGATTTACAAATGAAGGAGTTTGTGCTGGAATAACTGAAATTAACCTTGTTAACTCTGAAAATAGTATTTCCCTGACACTGTTTGAAAATGACATTACCACACAGGAAAAAGAAGGTTTCAATGATGGTGAAAATATTCTGTTCAAACTTTTCAGACATGCGAACAATCAAGAATATGAACTTACAACTGAATTTGATCCGCACTGGCCTGCTCATAACGGAACTTATGCCGGAAACGGCCTGTCGGTAATTTCAGGATTAAAAACAGGTGCTTCGATTGTTCCTGAAACAGGATTAGCTAACATAAGAATTTATCCCAATCCTGCTAAAGATATTATCGTTGTATCGGGACTTGAATGCCCTGAAGCAAACATTTCACTATTCGACATTGAAGGAAGGTTAATTTTGAAAAAAACTGTTTTTAATACCATAAACGAAATTAATGTTTCCGATTTTGAAAATGGCGTTTATCTTTTGAAAATTATTTCAGATAAAGGCATTATTGTAAAACGTATTGTGATTAAACATTAATTGATTTGTAACTGTTCACGATTTTAATTTTGTATGCTAAAAATTGGTAAATTGTTAAATTGTTGTGATTTAACAATTTACCAATTTAACCCTTTAACTCCCGATACGCTTTACCCCGTTGGATTTTTTACAACTGGGGTCATGCTTCGCTATCGGGATCTCCGCTTCGCTCCGACATTCAGCTATTTATACAGCTTTTCTTAAACTGTGAATGATTACATTGATTTTAATAATTCTTTCAAATTCAGCGTTTCCATAAAAAGCTCGACATCAAGATTCTTGAGGATTTTTTGCTTTTCATCTTCAACATAAAAAATAAGCGTTTGATATTTCGGATTGTCGGCAAGAAAATTATTTCCTTTTTGTTTGCAAAAATTGTTGAGAGACACTTTAATCACCACCCTGTCGTGCCAGTCGCCAAGTGTTTGACCGGCAAGACGAAGAGTTTGTAATTTGTAATTTCCAAATATGCTCTCCGGAAATGTTTGTTTCAGAAACTGAAGAATAAAAAACAGTTGCTTGACCTGTTTTCTTAAATTATGAACGTAGGTGTCGTTATTTATATTCAGTAATAATTTTTCAATTTTCCTGATCTTCTTCCTGATAAATTTAGCGCTTTCCCTTTCAATACCCACATTACCGGGCAATTCCCGTTGTAGCACGGATGTAAGTTTTATTTGTAAAAATTCCTCGGCATTAATTGGTTTTATTGTTTCGGCAAGAAGCGCTGAAACACATTTTTCCGCTTCGGATAAATAATTTTTGAAATCGGAAAAGGGGAATTTAAGGGTTTCCGAATATTCTTTTAAAAGATTGCTTTGAATATGTAAATCGCGAAGTTCCCCCGATATTGAAAATATTTTCTTTAAAACTTCAAATTGCGATTCATTCAAAATATTCGGGAAGTCCAGATGTTTTTTGAATTTTACTATAGACCTGATCCTTTTTACAGCGACACGCATCTGGTGGATTGCCTCTTCTTCCATAGTAGCTTTGGTAATTTTAAAGTAATCAGTAAAAATATCTACCTGAGTAAAAAAATAATTATATGTCGACGGCTCATTCATCCTAATTCTGTAAAGTGGTTTTTTACAAAACTAATATGATTTTGTAACTACTCAACAAATATAAAATGTTAAAAAACAAATACTTGCCACAGATTC
>CBDUSJ010000378.1:0-2881 GCA_965369845.1 uncultured bacterium
AGGTATAAAAAGTTTACAGGACAATAAGAAAACGCATTATAACAATGCAAATAGTTTATAGTGTTTTAAGTTATAAATATGAACAATTTAACAAAAAATAAATATCTGTGTAAGCAGAAAAATTTGTGTTTCAAAAACAGCCACAAACCATAACCCCCGGCAAATAATGCCCATAGACCTGCGGCATCGTCCAACATCATATTTACTGATTCGTTATTTATTACCTGCCCTATAACGTTTACCCTGTAACGTAGTGTACAGGGAAGAGTATCGGGGTTCCTTATTCGATATTAAAAAGTGTCACTATTATTTTCAGTTAAAAACCTATAAAATTGGTAATCTTTTATAGTGTCAGCAAGTTTGAATTTATGGATGCAAAAAAAAGCCCCCGCCAAATAACGAGAGCTTATTTATCATGAAAAAAAATTAAAATTAAATTACTCCTTGGTCCATCATTGCGTTGGCTACTTTCAGGAAACCTGCAATATTGGCACCTTTCACATAGTCAATATATCCGTCTTCTTCTGTTCCATAGAGCACACACTGTTCGTGAATACTCGTCATAATATGTTGCAGCCTTTGATCCACTTCCGAAGCAGGCCAGTTAAGTTTCATCGAGTTCTGCGACATTTCGAGTCCTGAAGTTGCGACACCTCCGGCATTTACGGCTTTTCCCGGTCCGTAAAGAATTTTACTTTCGTGGAAAACTTCAATAGCTTCCGGTGTTGAAGGCATATTTGCTCCTTCGGCAACGCAGACACAACCATTTTTTACAAGGTTGAGTGCATCTTCTTTATTAAGCTCGTTTTGTGTGGCACACGGCATAGCAACATCACATTTAACTTCCCACGGATGTTTTCCCTGGTGGAACTGTGCGCCCGGAAATTCGTAAGAATATGGTTTTACAATATCCTGGTTCGATGCCCTAAGCTCTAACATATAGTCGATCTTTTCACCTGAAACACCATCAGGGTCATAAATATAGCCATCAGGTCCTGAAAGTGTTACAACCTTTCCGCCTAACTCATTGATCTTTTGAGCGGCTCCCCATGCAACGTTTCCAAATCCTGATAATGCAACGATTTTGCCTTCAAGGCTTTCGCCTTTTGTTTTAAGCATTTCACTGGCAAAATATACTGCGCCGAACCCTGTAGCTTCAGGTCTGACAAGACTACCGCCCCAGTTGATTCCTTTGCCTGTAAGAACTCCTGTGTGTTCTCTTGCAAGTTTTTTGTACATGCCGTAAAGATATCCAATTTCACGGCCACCAACGCCAATGTCGCCGGCAGGCACATCGGTATCAGGACCTATGATATGCCATAATTCAAGCATGAACGATTGGCAGAAACGCATAATTTCAGCATTGGATTTTCCTTTCGGATTAAAATCAGAACCACCTTTTCCCCCTCCCATAGGCAAAGTAGTAAGACTGTTTTTAAAAATCTGTTCAAATCCCAAAAACTTAAGGATACTCAGATTAACACTCGGGTGGAAACGCAAACCGCCTTTATAAGGGCCGATAGCATTGTTGAACTGTATTCTATACCCAAGGTTTACATGTACATCACCATTATCGTCAACCCATGGCACCTTAAAAGTTAATACTCTGTCGGGCTCAATTATTCTTTTTATGATCCCTGCAGATTCAAACTGAGGATTATCAATTAAAACATCCTCAAGCGACTCAAGCACTTCGCGCACGGCTTGTAGATATTCAACTTCACCCGGATGCTTTTTCTCCAGGTCGTTCATAATTTTTTCAAGATCCATTACTGTAATTTTTTTAATGTTTATTTTTAAATAATTATTTTTTGTTAAACAAATAACAATGTTATTTCAATAATATTGCAAAAGTATATTTATCAAATCAAATCAAACAAATTACTAACTAAATTTTTTGAAATATTTTATTTTTAGGTTGTTCAATACCAACCATCGAAAATTGAATCCGGTTTCTTTCCATATCAATATTAACAACTTCAACATTTACTTTTTGGTTTAGTTTGAGAAATTGTGAAGGATCAGATACAAACTCCTCTGAAATTTTACTTTTATGGACGAGTCCGTCCTGATGAACGCCAACATCAACAAAGGCTCCGAAAGCTGTAATATTTGTGATTATTCCCGGCAGGATCATACCTTGTGTCAGGTCGTTTATTGAATTAATATTTTCGTTGAATTGGAAAAATTCAAATTTTTGTCTCGGGTCCCTGCCTGGTTTAGCAAGTTCGTCCATAATATCTTTCAGGGTTGGAATACCTGCTTTTTCTGTAGTAAAATCTTTGATATTGATTTTTTCGCGAAGCGATGGATTTTTAAGAAGTTCATCAATTTCCACTTTCAGGCTTTTAGCCATTCTTTCCACGATTCCGTAACTTTCGGGGTGGACAGCGCTTTTGTCAAGAGGGTTTTCTCCATCTCCGATACGCAGAAAACCGGCGGCTTGTTCAAAGGCTTTTGCTCCAAAACGGGCTACTTTTTTTAAATTGTTCCTCGATCTAAAATTCCCATTCTCGTTCCTGTAAGTAATTATATTTTGAGCCAACGAAGGGCCAATGCCTGAAACATACGACAACAATTGTTTACTGGCTGTATTAACTTCTACACCTACGGCATTAACACAACTCATAACCGTGTCTTCAAGTCCTTTGGCAAGCATAGCCTGGTTTACGTCGTGCTGGTATTGTCCGACACCAATAGATTTGGGATCGATTTTCACTAATTCGGCAAGTGGGTCCATAAGTCTTCTACCTATCGAAACAGCGCCCCTGACGGTGATGTCATATTGTGGAAATTCTTCCCTGGCTGCCGGCGAGGCAGAATACACCGATGCTCCGTTTTCATTTACCATTAATGCAATAATTTTAATATTACCGTCGAA
>CBDUSJ010000379.1:0-2880 GCA_965369845.1 uncultured bacterium
CCGACATCAAGAAAGTTTGCCGGCTCGCCGCCCGACATTTTTATCATATCCATCGTAGCCATTGCCAATCCCGCGCCATTGACCATACAGCCAACATTTCCGTTAAGTTTTATATAGTTCAGGTCGAACCGGCTGGCTTCAACTTCAGCAGGGTCTTCCTCGTTCAGATCGCGCATATCGGCAATATAGGGATGTCTGAACAAAGCATTATTATCAATTACTACCTTGCAATCGGCTGCAAATATTTTATCATCCGAAGTTTTGAATACAGGATTTATTTCGAAAAGCGAGGCGTCGGAACCAACAAATGCATCATAAAGCGACGAAACGAATTTTATCATTCTTTTAAATGCCTTGCCTGAAAGCCCAAGGTTAAAAGCGATTTTTCTGGTCTGAAAACCGAGCAATCCGGTTTTAGGGTCAATTTCTTCAGTAAATATCTGCTCCGGTGTTTCTTTGGCAACCGATTCAATGTCCATTCCTCCGCGCGGAGAATACATGATCATATTCCTGCCGCTTTGCCTGTTGAGCAAAATGCTGAGGTAAAATTCACGAATTTCGGAAATGCCCGGATAAAAAATATTCTGTTCAATCAGCACCTTTCTTACAAGTTTTCCTTTTTTCCCTGTTTGTGGGGTAATTAGAGTCATTCCGATAATTTCCCCGGCATATTGTTTTACTTCTTTAAGGCTGTTGGCAATTTTAACGCCGCCGCCTTTTCCCCTGCCTCCTGCATGTATCTGTGCTTTTACCGCCCATTTAGCCGAACTGTTATGTTCCTGTATTGTTTCGGCCGCACTGACAGCCTCCTCCGGTGTGTTTGCAACTAAACCTTTCGGTACGGAAACACCATATTTTTTCAGGATATATTTTCCCTGGTATTCATGTAAATTCATCAAATTTTAATTTTTCTGAAAAGATTGAATGCAAAAATATTATTTTTCTTTAACATAATTCATTATTTTTGCCCAAATTCAATCAATGGTAAAAGCAGTAAATATTCATAAATCTTTCGGGTCTCTTCATGTTTTAAGAGGTATAAACCTTGAGATAAGGAAAGGTGAAATCGTATCAGTGGTAGGGGCGTCTGGAGCCGGAAAATCAACATTGCTTCATATTCTCGGAACTCTTGACAAACCCGATGCCGGTGAAATTTCTTATGACGGTACCCTGATCAGTAAACTTGGCGAGAAGAAATTGTCGGAATTCCGTAATCGTAATATCGGATTTGTTTTTCAGTTTCATCATCTTTTACCTGAATTTACCGCTCTCGAAAATGTGTGCATTCCGGCTTTTATTGCCATGTTGTCGAAGAAGCAAGCTGAGTCAAAAGCTAAAAAACTGCTTGAATATTTAAACATGGGCGAAAGAATGGGACACAAACCTGCTACTTTGTCGGGAGGCGAGCAACAACGTGTTGCCGTCGCAAGGGCTTTAATTAACGAACCTGCCGTAATCCTGGCTGACGAGCCATCCGGAAACCTCGATTCAAAATCCGCTGTAGAGCTGCATCAGCTATTTTTTAATTTGAGAGAACATCTTGATCAAACTTTTATTATCGTTACCCACAATAAGGAACTCGCTGAAATGGCAGATAGAAAACTTACTATCAGGGATGGTGTTTTCCTTGACCGGTAAAAGTTAGGATTTTCTGAAAATTATAAATTATCGAGTTACAATAATATTATTGATAGGCTGTTTATAGAAAAAACAAAAGACCATCTGTTTATTTTGATGTTCAAAAGTAATAGCATGATTTTTTTAAAAAAGCGCCTGATTTTCATTTGTTTGTTAAGCTTATTTTTATTTGTTTTAACTGATGGCGGCTTTGCCCAAACGCCTGACAAACAGAAGGAGTATAATCAGGCGCTCAACCATGCAGAAAAATTATTCTATGAAAAAAAGTATAAGGAAGCAAAAATATCTTTTCATGAAGCATTAAGAATTTTTCCCGATAAGCCCCACCCAAAGGATCGAATAAAGGAAATTAATAATATTCTGGGTGATAGCGAAAATGATGAAGAACAAGCGTACAGTCTTCTAATAAAAAAAGCTGATGCGTTCTATGATGAAGAAAAGTTTGAAGATGCCCTGAAAAAGTACCAGGATGCAAACGATCTTATTCCCGGCCGTGATTATGCAACTGACAGGATTCTCGAAATTCATTCGACAATAAAGTCGGTTATAAATAAAAACAAAAAGTATAATATTGCTGTCAACAATGGAAATAGCCTTTTAGAGAGCAGAAAACACACAGAGGCAAAAGATCAGTTTCAGCTTGCACTTGAACTAAAACCGGATGAAAAATATCCTGCCGAAAAAATCCGTGAAATTGAAAGATCCCTTGAAACAGAAAAAAATTACCAAGAAACCATAACCTGCGCAGATGAGTATTATGTTAATAATGATTATGAAAAAGCACGACAAGAATATGAAAAGGCGAGTGAAATAAAGCCGGATGAAAGTTATCCGAAAAATCTGATCAGCAGAATTGATGAAACAATTGCAAGGCAAAGAGGTGAAGATATTGCAATGCGCCGGGAATATGACGATTTGATCTCAAAGGCAGATGATCTTTTTAACCGGTTCGTCTATTCCGAAGCCAGGAACGAATATAAAAATGCGCTTAAGATATTGCCTGGTGAATCGTACCCGCAAGTAAGGATTAAGGAAATTGATAATAAAATTGCCGAGCTTCAGGCAACAGAAGAATCGTACCAGTCGGCCATCGCCACAGCCGACAAGTATTTTTCGGAACAAAATTATCAGTCTGCCTTATCGGAGTATCAAAATGCTTCAAACCTAAAACCGGAAGAAGAATATCCGAAAACAAAAATCAGCGAGATAAATCAACTACTGACCGAACTTCAAGCGACAGAG
>CBDUSJ010000380.1:0-2874 GCA_965369845.1 uncultured bacterium
TCGGAAAAAATATCGTAAATAATAATCTGGTAAATCGTTTTATCGCGAAGAAACGGGTTGCTGATCTCTACAAGGAAAAAAAGTTTGCCGCCTTCGTTGATGGTGATCCTCGAAAACTTGTAATCCAAAAAATCATCGGGGAAGTTGATAAGTCGTTCACCGGTAACTTCAAGATTTTTATCAAAAATAATAAAATTAATTCGTTCCGGCAGATCGAATTCCGGGGGAGTTGTCAGGCAAAAAATAAATGTTGGTTCGTTTTCAAGGTCAATTCTAAAAAACTGAAAAAAATGAAAATCTTTTACAGAAGTGGTTATATCATCAATTTCGCCAAGGTCGATGATTTTATTTGTAGTTCCGTCGAATGATGTCTTGAAAATAAAAGCAGTTATGCTGGAATTGGGAGACGAGTAATAACTGGCCATAAAAACAAAACCGTCGGATACTTTAAAAAAGCTCAATGGTTTTAATCTTCTGTATTTTTGCTGTCCGCTAAAGTTTATTTCGGTAGAAGAAACATGCTCAAGGTTTTTATCAAATTTTTCTATCCATACTTTCGAATCAGTGTTGAATTCGATGAATCCCTTATTATTTAAGCGCAACAGGTAATAATAATTTTCATCTTCCTGAATAAATCTGCTAATTTTACCTTCCTGAAAATTTATTTCTTTTCCTTTCAAGATTGTAAAATTTTCCTGTGCAAAAAGCTGTAAGGAGAAAAATATAAACAACAGGCTGATGCCAAATATTTTAAACTGCTTATTCAGCATAGAGAATTTTTATCCGATTTAAAGCACGAACAAATGTATGTAAAATTATTATTGTGGATAAAATTCACTAATTTTTTTGGCGTTTTTCAAAATTATACAAAATTAGTTAACACTTTCAATATAATAAATAGAACACAGATGACACGGATAATCACGAATAAAGATCAGTGTAAATCAGTCAAATCAGCGTTATCTGCCTGCCCAGTAGCGAAGTATATCGGGTTGTTCTATTCTTTAATTGGTTATCTATCAGAAATGTAAACTACGATATGAAAAATGCTATTTTTTTACTGATTTATCATGCTTTCTTATTTGATGGCAACTCGAGGTCGTATCCGGATACTTTATCTTCTCTTTTCAGTAAAATGGCAAAGACTAACCCTAAAATACCAAGCATGGCAAACATTAAAATTGTATAAGTATAATTAAGAGGCGTTTTTATTTTTATGACCGGATTTTCGGGCCAGATGAAATAATCAATGTTTACATATTTGATTTTCCCTTTTCCGATTCTAAGGCTTAAATTTCCATGTTCATCAAAGAAAACATTATCAATTTCTTCAAGAATTGAAACTTTGTTTATTGTATCGAAAATCGTAACTAAAACCTTATCTGATGATTTAAGTAATTTAGATTTGTTTTCAGGAAGTTTGGTTTTAAACCTTAAATAATTAACTGATGTATCAATCAAATAATCAGTCGATTTAAGTATTGTGAATTTTAATGAGTCGATGGATGAAATTATCAGAATATCTTTTTCAGGATTGATATTAAAATTGTGAATGTTTATTTTGTCTGTACTGTCTGTACCCAAAATGCCTGTGAATTTTCCATCATTGTCTGATTGAGTCTTGAAATATTCATCCCAAATAAGTGTTCCGTGTTTATCAAGCTGTTTCTTCAGATCTTTATGTTTTGTTTCTTGTTTTAAAGTATCAGGTAAATCATAAACAGAAAATGATGCTACGAGTTTTTTGTTTTTTACAGGCTTGTCTGAATTATCAAGATAATCTGCAACAAATAATTTGCTGTTTTTAACCTGTTCGGTTTTTGCACCTGTTAAATAAATCTCCGCATTATTATTTGTTGCATCAAGTATAAAACCTGCTAAAATCGGGAATGCAAACAATCCGAGATTTTGAATTGAAAACATAGCGCCATAAGCAGAACCAATTCGTTTTTCGGGAACAATTTTAGCTACCGAAGGCCACATTGCAGCCGGCACCAAAGCTATCGCCATTCCGAGTAGTACTAAAGGAATAACAGGATTAAGGTTAGTAAATGCGAAAGTCAGATGAATAAGGGTTAACAAAACCGAGCCGAAAATCATAATTGAAGCGCTTTTCCCAATTTTGTCAACAAACAACCCAATAAGCGGTGTAGCAAACATTGTAACCCAATATAGGATAGAGGCAATTTTTCCACTTTGTGTTAAACTCATTCCAAATTTATTTAACAGAAAATCAGGAGAGAATGCCTGAAATGGGAAAACTGCCGAATAAAAAGTTAAGCAAAGTAGAGTTACATAGATGAAAGATTTATTTTTGAAGAGTGTGCCTATGTCGGCAAAACGAAATTTATCATCATTGCCGAGTAAATTCACTTGCTTAATTTGCCTGTCGAGCCTTACATCAAAAATTGTATAAATTAGAAATGCCAGAAATGCGATTAAAAGAAGCATTGCGGCAAACCAGATTGCAATTGTCCAATGTGTGGCTGCTTCAGCAATTTCGGCCGAATAGAATAATGCCAATGCCGAACCGGCCCTGGCAATACCGATTTTCATTCCGAAGGCAAATGCAAGTTCTTTTCCTTTAAACCATTTTACTATGACTTTACTAACAACAACTATGCTTGTTTCAGCTCCCAGTCCGAAGAAAAACCGGCCCAGGAACATAATTTTCAATTCAGGAGAATAACCGGTTAAAAACGAATTGAAAAAGCCGTATCCGAAACCTCCGTTTGTAAAATATTCACTTGCTCCGTAAGCTGTTATTAGTCCGCCTATTGCCATCAATCCTACAAAAAGGAAACCTGTTTTTCTTATCCCTATCCTGTCGAGAATAACACCTCCGAAAATTGCCATAAGCAGGAAGGTGTTTGG
>CBDUSJ010000381.1:0-2850 GCA_965369845.1 uncultured bacterium
TGATTAATGCTAAAAAGCATAAGACTGCGAGGATTTTAGTAATTGAGTTTTTCATATATTGGAATTAAAAATATTATTGATCCGCAAAAAAAATATTGCTACTCTATTCTTCCAATCATCCCGGATACTATTCTGATCCTAAAACATCTTTCGGGTTCAGGATCTTCGATACGTTTGTTGAAGTAAATAAGTTCTAAAACTATATGACCGGCTCCGACTGTTTGAAAAGTAAAAGTAAATGTTCCTTCTTTTTCACCTGTTTCTTCGGCAGTAAGAATTTTTGGCTCGCCAACCTGATTAACTATGCTCCTGTTCAATCCTACCGTTCTCCATTCAAAACCCTTGTCATGATTACCTTTAAGGCAGATTTTAAATTTTGAATTCAAAGATAATTCCACAACGCCACCATCATCTTCTTCGGTAAACAGCTTATTCTGACAAGAAATCAGTATTGAAAGAAAAATAAGAAACAGAAAATATCGGGATATTCTTATCATCATGATTAGTAATTATACAACAAAAGTATAATTTTTTTTTATTTTGTTAAAATATTAAATTATTTTTTCATTCCATTGGCAAAATTCTTGTCCTTGCTTCGTCAAAACCAATGCGAACATTATTTTTCTCCGCAAATCCTTTTATTACTATAGTATCATAATCCTGAAGAAATGTTCTTTGGCTATTTCTCAATAATTTAACAGGCATTGTTCCTCCTGATGTCATTTCGAGCAAAGACGCTCCCGAACCTGTTTTAGGCTCGCCAATAGCGCCTGTGGTTACAATATCTCCGACATTTATTTTACAACCTGCAGAAGTAAGATGTGTTAGAAGCTGGAATATATTCCAATACAGATATTTCATATTTGATGAGCAGATACTCTGCTCTTTAAGTTCTTCTATCTGAATGAATACTTCAAGATTTATATCAAAATTTGAGTTCTCTTCAGATCTTAAATACGGCAAAACTTCCGGCTTCTGAATTTGGTTGTTCGCTCTGAACGGCTCAAGTGAATCAAGAGTTACTATCCATGGCGAGATGACCGTTGCTGTGTTTTTTGAAAGAAAAGAGCCAAAAGGAAATTGTTCCCATTTTTGGATATCTCTGGCAGTAATATTGTTTGCAAGAACAAGTCCGAAAATATGTTCCTGTGCATTTGAAATCGAAACTCTTTCTCCGTGCTTCGTGTTTTTTCCAACAATAAATCCCATTCCTGATTCAATATCCAACATTTCCGACTGACAAAAAACCGGTTTATCAGAATTTTCTCTGATTATCTGTCCGGTTGGCCGGCGGACAGGAGTGCCGGAAATTACAACCGAGGAACCACGACCGTTGTACCCTGCCGGGAAATATCTCCATTTTGAAAAATGTTTGTTTTCGGGTTCATAAAATATTCCTGACGGATTTATCGAATTGAAAACCCCGGAATAAAAAGCCGTATGTTCTTTTATATCCACCGGCATAAGAATAACCGTATCTTCAATCCTGAAAAGAACATCATCGATAAAGTCGGGAATATTCCAAAATTCTTCGTTTTCCTTGTCGAAAATTTCCGACAGTTTAGCCCTGACAACCTGCCACACCGGCCTTCCCATTTCAATAAATTCATTAAGCGTTGATTTTAGAAATACTGACCGGTCGTTAATTCCGGCATCCCTGAAATATCCTTTTCCTGCAATAACCGACAGGTCAACAACATAATTTCCTATCCGGCTGCAAGCCCTCGAATTTGTACGGTTTTTTGGCCTGAAAATTCCAAACGGCAAATTTTGTATCGGAAAATCATTGTTGGGGCCAACAAAAATCCATGACTTTAAATTTGGATTGTTTGCTTGTATCATTTTTGTAAACTGATTTTTAATTTCTGATATAGAATTAATGCAAATGTAATCAATCGGTATTCAATGTGCTTTTATTAGTTTTCAAAAATTATTAACAGAATAATAAAGTTCAAAAATAATTCAGGATAAAAAGCAATTGTATGAGAAAAGATTAATAAATTTGACAATTAGATTATTTTTTTTAATAAATTACACCTAAAAATATTAACTCTAAATGGATTCAGAAATGGATTTTTTTAACATGGAACAGCTTTCAATACCGGAAGAATTCAAAGATTCAACAAGCGGGAAACAATTTGAAAAATGTAAGGTTTGTGAAACATCACTGCAAAATCCATATATTATTTATTTTATCGAAAAGGCAATAAGGAAAAATATTATTACCGGTAAAAATGACGTTATCTTTGAATATGCAATTTGTTATAATTGCGCTATGAATTTATCATCAGGATATTCGAAACAATCACAGGAAAACCTCATGCAATATTTTTCTGCAATTGATTTTAACAACCGGAATAAAAATCTTCATCAAATATTAAAGGAAAAAAAACCTCTCGATAAATTGTTTTCAAACTGCATTGTAAAAGGTACTTCAAAAGAAAATCTTGAAGAATACCAACTTATCGGTTTATTTCAAGGCTCACACATTATGCCCACTTTTGCTCCTTTTATGTTGGGAGGGGAAGCAACCGACGAGATGATGAACCTGTTATCGGACCAAACCCTTGGCGAAATTGACGATTTTATTGGGGAACATTTTACAGGGCCTCCCGGGTTCAGTGAATTCCTCAAAAAGCCCAGGCACGTGATACTTGTTTAGTTTTCCGTAAGGTATAAGGGGAATAGGGGAAATCCTTATGGACTCCCTGCGTTCGTAAGGGGAATATTGGAAATAGAGGAAATATTGGGAATAGGGGGAATAAAGGAAGTTTGGAGAATAGAAGAAATATGAGAAATAGGAACAGTTTTAACTACAGGGCTTTGTCTTTACATTATTTCCCTATTACT
>CBDUSJ010000382.1:0-2831 GCA_965369845.1 uncultured bacterium
TTGCCGACAGTCTTATAATTGCTATCTCAATGAATCCATACGGAATATGGTGGCCACCCGAAAATGTAAATACAATCGGAACCATCGGTACTGATTATGGTTATAAATCAAAGATGCAGTCCAACTCTCTGTTCAAACGCACTGCCCTGATTTACGGAACCGAAGATCCAAATAAAACAGTTAATCTTCCTGCAGGCGTAAGTTATCTATCCGTAAAATCAACAGTTGTTGTTGATGCAAATCTTATTGCTACTGCACTTGGAGCAAACTTGAAACTCTTGTTTGATATCAAAACCCTTGAATTGATCTGGCCCGCCGGAGGATTATACACACTTGATTGGCTTGTTACCGGACATGGTTACCTTATCAACATGAATGCAGCAGACACTTACACTTATCCGCTACCAACTCTTAGCCCGGGGCCAATTTTCCCGAACGAAGACCCATTACGCGGTTATAACACACCTTGGAACGATGTTTCTCAAACCGGTATAACACATTTTATTTCAATTACAGAGGAAGCGCAGGATGTGCTTAAAGCAGGTGATCTTATTGGTGTGTTCAATGAAAGCGGCTTATGTGTAGGAATTACTGAATTCACCGGTGAAGACGGTAATTTATTTCTCCCGGCTAACGGTAATGACGCTTACACAGATTATATAGATGGTTTGAATGAAAATGAAACAATGACATTCAAACTTTTCCGTACATTTGAAAATAAAGAGTATAAACTTGAAGCTACTTTTAGTACTCAAATGCCAAACTATGACGGCATGTTTAAAACAAACGGAATGTCGATGATCACAAATCTTAAAGTAGGCGCTACATCAATTAATGAAAATGAACTATCATCTATCAATTTATTCCCGAACCCATCAAACGGTATTTTCAATATTTCCGGACTGGAAAGCAATGTTAAGATGATTGTTACAAACGCACAGGGACAGGAAATCAGCCACGAAATAATTTCCGGAAATACACAGTTAGACCTCTCATCACAACCTAAAGGAATTTATTTCATTAAATTTATAAATGAAGAATCACTAAGAATTGAAAAGGTTGTTGTTAAGTAGTTATATGTTTTCATTGTTTTTAGAACCTGCCCTATTTCGGGCAGGTTTTTTTTTGTTTATTAAATTTTCTGATTCACAGAAATTACTTTAATATGCCGTTGTTTTATTTACCTGATACCGACTCTGATTTTTTTGATTTTACACAAGAAGAATCAAAGCACATCCTTCGTGTTTTACGTCTGAAAAAAGGAGACAATATTTTTTTTACCGATGGAAAAGGAAATATTTTTGAGGCTGTGATAGATAACGACAATCCAAAACATTGTACAGCTCTGATAAAAACAAAAAAAAATATAACAAGGAACAAAAACTATCACCTGCATATTGCCGTTGCCCCTACAAAAAACATAAGCCGTTTTGAATGGTTTCTCGAAAAAGCAACAGAAATCGGAATTGATAAAATCACACCTCTGATATGCGAGCATTCGGAGCGCAAAACTCTGAAAATCGAACGTCTGAAAAAAATCTTGATATCTGCAATGAAACAATCAAAACAGTATTATCTACCCGAACTTAATGAAGTTTGCACATTTTCCGATTTTATTAAACAAGAATATACCGCACAAAAATTTATTGCATTTATCGATAAATCGGTACCCGGATTATTAAAAAATTCATATACAAAAGGAAATAACGTTTTAATCCTGATTGGACCGGAAGGAGATTTCAGCCGGAATGAATTTAATCAGGCAATTTCAGCCGGTTATGTTCCAATAAGTTTGGGGGAAAATCGTTTAAGAACAGAAACAGCAGCCTTGGTTGCTTGTTTTACTATTAATCTTATAAACCAGGAAATAAGAAAAAAATAAAATTTTACATATAGATGAAAAAACTTTTATTATTTTCCGTTATGATCCTGCTTTTTTTTCAGGTATATCCACAGGGAAGTTTTCAAATTGCATTACTCAAATATAACGGTGGCGGCGATTGGTATGCCAACCCTACATCATTGCCCAATCTTATTGAATTCTGCAATAAAAACCTTTCGACCAACATCAACCCTGACCCTGCTACTGTTGAAGTTGGCGATAGCGAAATTTTCAATTATCCCCTGATTCACATGACAGGCCATGGAAATGTTGTTTTTTCGGGACAGGATACAAAAAACCTGAGAGATTATCTTATCGGCGGAGGTTTCCTCCACATTGACGACAACTACGGTATGGATAAGTTTGTCAGGCCACAAATGAAAAAAGTATTTCCCGAACTGGAACTTGTTGAACTACCTTTTGACCACCCGATATATCACCAAAAATATAATTTCAGTAACGGCCTGCCCAAAATTCACGAACATGATAAAAAACCTCCCCAGGGATTTGGCCTTTTTTATGAAGGCAGGCTGGTTTGTTTTTATACTTACGAAACCGATTTGGGCGACGGATGGGAAGATTGGGAAGTGCATAAAGACTCGGAAGAAACACGCCTGAAAGCATTAAAAATGGGAGCTAATATTTTACAATTCATTTTTGATCAGTGATAGTCCTTGCGGGATCATTTTTATTTTAATAATGATGGACAAGTGTAAAGTGCGTTTTAATGAAATTTACATATTGTTACTCTTTGTTTTTTCTTTCAGGCGTATGATTTGCTCCTTTGTTAATTCAGTGAATTTTATTATTTTTTCAATCGTTTCGTTTTCTTCTATCATTTTTTTAGCAACTTTTTCAATTCCTTTTTCAATTCCTTTTTCAATTCCTTTTTCAATTCCTTCTTCGTATTTAGTATCAAATGAAGCTTTAATGTCCCGGTAGTATTTAA
>CBDUSJ010000383.1:0-2816 GCA_965369845.1 uncultured bacterium
GACCGGGCAAGTCGAAATCGCGCATAATAGTATCGCCCCAATCAAAAATTACTGCCTTTATATTTTTGGTGACTGACATGGGTTTTTTAAACTTTTTATACCAAACTCATAATTATTAATTTATATTTTGTGCGTCCACAAGAGGATGATAAATTTTACCCAATCAAAAAGAATTAATTATCTGAACAAAATCGTCAGCTTTTAATGATGCGCCGCCAATCAGGCCTCCGTCAACGTCAGGCTGGGCAAACAGCACTTTTGCATTTTTTGCATTAACGCTGCCTCCGTATAAAATAGCGGCATCTCCCGCAATTTTATTCCCATATTTTAAGTCTATCTTTTCCCTGATAAATAAATGCATCTCCTGAGCCTGGTCTGGTGTGGCAGTTACTCCCGTGCCAATAGCCCAAACAGGTTCGTAGGCAATAACAATTTTTCTGAATCCCTCGGGATTAAGATGGAACAGTGATTCCTGAATCTGTTTTTCAATCAGCTTGAAATGATTCCCGGCTTCACGCACAGGAAGCAATTCTCCACAACAGAATATCGGTTGAAGATCGTTATTCAGCGCAAGGTCAACTTTTCGGGCAAGCATCTCGTTGCTCTCTCCAAAATATTGTCTTCTTTCGGAATGT
Source organism: uncultured bacterium (assembly GCA_965369845.1). Lineage (GTDB taxonomy): Bacteria > Bacteroidota > Bacteroidia > Bacteroidales > 4484-276 > CBDUSJ01. Next base: position 636 of record CBDUSJ010000383.1, read on the forward strand.
CCGATAATGACATATTCAGCGCCTGTTGATTTTATCATCGCTGCAGAAATCTCGCCTGTATAAGCGCCTTTTCCCTCGCTGTAACAATTCTGCGCCGAAATAAAAACCTGCGGATTTTCTTTTACCAATCCGGCAGCCGATTCAAGAAAAATAAAAGGAGTCCCCAAAACCACTATCATTTCTTCGGGGGATTGTTTCGGATGATTATTTTCAAGTTTTGATAAAATATCCTTAATAAGTTGCTTTCCTTCTTCAAGGGTTTTATTCATTTTCCAGTTTCCTGCTGCAATTTTTTTTCTCATGATTTAAAATATTTTGTTTAAACAATTAAAAATTTTTCAATTCCTCATAAAGCCTGCTGGTCGGCAAGCCTACAACATTAAAATAAGAACCGTTTATTTTTTCAATGCCAACGTACCCGATCCATTCCTGGATACCGTAACTGCCGGCTTTGTCGTAAGGTTTGAAATTGTCCACATAAAATTCAATTTCTTCAGGACTTAGCTTTTTAAAATAAACATCTGTAGAAACATAAAAAGATTTACATTTATCTTTCGATTTAAGGCAAACACCCGTGATAACTTCATGTTTTTGTCCCGAAAGTTTTTCAAGCATTTTTACAGCTTCATCACGGTTATCAGGTTTGTTAAGAACTTCCTCATCAAGACAAACAATAGTATCGGCGGTTATCAGCAACTCGTTATTTTCAAAGTTGTCGGTGTTGAAAACCGAGGCTTTAAGTTTGCATAAATATAAAACAATTTCCTCTTTTCGGAAGTTTTTCGGGTAAGATTCTTCAACGTCTTTAATCTTAACTTTAAAATCTAATCCGATTTCTTTCAACAAATGTTGCCTTCTTGGCGAACGTGAAGCAAGAATTATTTTGTATTTGTTCGGTATTTCCTGATTCATAAAATTATTTCAACATCGGTTTTACATTTTCGAGGCACCCGTCGTTTTCAGCGGGTTTCAGTTCAAGTATTTCAGTCATCAGAGGATACAGGTCAACATTTTCAAAAGTTGTCTGTTTGTATCCCTTTTTAAACGCGGGGCCAAAAGCGAAAAAGATTGTACGCATGTCGGTAAAGTTATTATCGTAGCCATGAGTTCCGCCATCGCCGGCAGTTTCGTTACCGTAAACGACGCTCCATCCGCTATCGGCAACTACGGTAAAATCAAGTGTTCTGGGATTTTGACCGTAATGAAGCCTCTCCGGCAAATCAGGATTTTTCCAAACTTTTAGATGAGGTATTTTCCTAAGATTATTCCAGATGCTGTCGTAATAGTTTTCGTTTGAAAGAATTGTAAAAGCCGGGTTACCTCCATGGATCACATCAACCCAGTCTTCCCGGATGTAATTATCGAGCTTCACACATTTATCTGCATAAATAGCGCCCATGCCATGGTCGGAAGTAACAATAAAATTTACTTTATCAGCTATCGGAAGTTTTTTAAGTTTTGTAAGAAAAATCCCGACTATTGAATCAAGATGTTCAACGCATTCGCGCATTTCAGGACTTTCCGGCCCGAACTCATGACCGCGGCTGTCCGGCTCGTGAATATACCACAAAACAAGATGCGGCCGAATTTTTTCAGGTAATTGAAGCCACGAAATAACTGTATCTATTCTTTGTTCAAAAGGCATACTTTGATCATAAGTTTTCCACATAGAAGGTCTGACTCCATTAATTTCTGCTTCGGAGCCAACCCAGAATAAAGAGGCTGATTTCATTCCTTGTTTTTCGGCAGTTACCCAAACAGGTTCGCCACCGTAAAAATCTCCATTGCCTACAGCCTCCCGGTCGCTGACTGAATAATGTTTTCCGGTTTCGGGATCGTAAAAATTGTTAATAACAATCCCGTGATTGTCGGGATAAAGACCGGTAACCATAGTATAATGATTTGGGAAAGTTTTTGTCGGGAAAGACGGGATCATCGAAACAGCTTTAACTCCTTCTTTTGTTATCCTGTCAAGGTTTGGAGTGTTGGCATTATCAGAATAATCCCAGCGGAAACCGTCCAAAGAAAGGATTACAAGGTAGGGTTGATCATCTTTAACACCCTTAGTATTTATGTTTTGACAGGAATAAAATCCTGACATAAAGATTATCAGGACAAATATTCTATAAAAGTTCTTTTTAATAAATGTTTGATAAATTTTCATTTCAGTGAGTTTTTTTT
>CBDUSJ010000384.1:0-2768 GCA_965369845.1 uncultured bacterium
CATAATACTGTTGATGCAGATAAAATTGTAAACAGAGAAATGAAAGATGCCAATTTTTTGACATTTTTCATAATTAAACAAAATTAGTTAACACTATCAATAATTAATAGAACACAGATGACACGGATTAAACGGATAATCACAGATAAAAATCAGTGTAAATTAGTCAAATCAGCGTTATCAGTGTTCTATTCTTAAAATATCTACTTATCAGAAATGTAAATTACTAAATGAAAAATTCCCATTTTTTCTTCCGCCACAAAATCACTAAAACACAAAATCCCACCAAATACCGCCATATTTAATTTTACATTATATTAAAAATTAATGCTGTATTTGGCATCTTTCATAAATGATAAAAAGTAGTTTACACTTTTACATGATTTCTAAAAAACTTTATTTTTATGACTTTAGTCCCTCAACCTTAGTAGAAAAAATTTCAGCATCCCGCCCAAAACCTTATTACCTTATTCTCAGACGCATGATAAGGTAATAAGGTTTGTTGTCAGGTTAGACATTCCATTTTACTAAGGTTTAAAACAAAAAATAAGGTTTCATAATACTGTTGATGCAGATAAAATTGTAAACAGAGAAATGAAAGATGCCCTGTATTTCAATCATTTACGTTGTTTGTTTATAAAATTAAATATAGCTGAAAAATCGCTGAGTTTTCGGGGCAGGCTGTGATTATCAGTACAATCCGTGTCATCCGCGTTCCTATAAATCGTTCCTATTTGTACTGTTTTATTAGTATTTAAGGCTAAAAGCAATATTTATTCTCGTCAATTAACTTTTCAGCAATTCTTCTTCTCGCGGCTTTAGTATTTACAGAAGCGACTTTTGTAAATTTGTCGATGTAAGACAACAATTTTTCCTGCTGTTCGCCTTCGGTAAATGAGTTGATCGCATCATATCCGCATTTTCTGATTATTGAAGCGGCATCGTAAATAAAAACATCGACAATATCTTTATACAATTTTACAGCTTCTTCACCTTTCATAGATTCAAGTTTTTCCACCCTAAGAAGAGAAGATTCAGCCGGATAAACCTGCATGATTATGTCGGATGCATTAAAAAGAATTTCCTGCTCGGTTGCCAGTTTTCTCTTGAAAGTTTCCGAAATAGTACCTAATAATAATAGTGCAGCTTTTTTGAAATTATTAATATAATATTTTTTCTGTCCGTAATAATCTTCAGGGATAAATTCCTTTTCTTGTTTTTTTTCAAGTTCACGGAGGATCGATTTGGAATATCTTGTTGTATCAAAACCTTCTTTAAGAGCTTTTTTAATTGTGGTATCGACAACAAGAAGACGATTTATTTCATTTGTTCCTTCAAATATCCGGTTTATTCGCGAATCCCTGTAAGCTCTGTCAACCGGTGTTTCGGAAGAAAAACCCATTCCTCCGAAAATCTGAACTGCTTCGTCAACAATAAAGTTAAGCGATTCTGATCCGAATACTTTAAGGAATGCAGCTTCAATGGCATATTGCGCAATGCCTTCGATGGTAGCTTTTCCTTTTTCCAAACCCTTTTCGAGTAATTCCTCAATTGTCTGGTCGATATTTTTACAAACCCTGTAAACCGACGATTCGGTAACCCAGGTTTTTATGACTTGCTCGGCCAGTTTATGTTTGATAGCGCCAAAGCTTGAAATTTGCACTCCAAACTGTTTTCTTTCGTTTGCATAATTCACCGATTGAGTAATAGTCCTTTTGGCGGCGCCAAGAACAGTTCCGCCAAGTTTAATTCTGCCCATGTGAAGAATATTCAGAGCAATTCTGAAACCTTGCCCTCTTTTGCCAAGGAGATTTTCGACCGGCACTTTGCAATCATCAAAAAATATTTGAACAGTAGAAGATCCTTTGATACCCATTTTTTTCTCTTCAGGATTAAATTTTATACCAGGGAATTTCCTTTCCACGATGAAGGCGCTTAGCACTCTGTCGTTGTCTATCTTTGCAAAAACGGTCATAACATCGGCAAAGCCGCCATTTGTGATCCATATCTTCTGTCCATTCAATAAATAATGTTTTCCGTCTTCTGACAACACCGCCCTTGTTTTACCGGAATTTGCATCCGAACCTGCATTTGGCTCGGTGAGGCAATAAGCGGAAGTTAATTCGCCGGTGGCCAGTTTGGGTAAATATTTTTGCTTTTGTTCCTCGTTTCCATAATATGCGATAGGTAAACTGCCGATACCCGTATGTGCCGAATATGCAACCGCGAATGAGTAACCCGCTCCCATGGCTTCGCTGGTAAGCATTGAAGTAACAAAAGACTGATTAAATCCTTCATATTCTTCCGGCAGTGAAATGCCAAGCAACCCGAGTTCTCCTGATTTTTGAAGCAACCATTTCATCAGTCCTTCTTCCTGGCTATCTATCCTGTCGAGTATCGGGAATACTTCCTGATCTAAAAATTCATGACAGGTCTGGGCTATCATTATTTGTTCTTCATCAAATTCTTCAGGAATAAAAATATCCTCCGCTTTAGTTTCTTTAATAAGGAATTCTCCTCCTTTAAGTAATTCTTTATTTGCCATTATTTTGTTTTTTTTAAATTGGCTGCAAAGATAATATTGTCAAAGAAAAGTCAAAAGATAAAAGTTTAAAGTTAAAAAGTTAAAGGTTAAAAAGTTAAAAGGTTAAAAAGTTAAAAGGTTAAAAAGTTAAAAAGTTTAAAAGTTTAAAGTAAAAATTTGTTGTTATTTTAATTGAGACAGCGCCATACTTCAGTGATTTGGTTAACAATTTAGTATAAACCAT
>CBDUSJ010000385.1:0-2742 GCA_965369845.1 uncultured bacterium
TGTTGTTTCTTAACAATTTAACAATTTAGCAATTTAGCAATTTAGCCATCTATCCATTTATACAGTTTTTCTTAAACTGTGAATGATTACTAAAAATTTTTGTTGTTTGCGATTTCGTTTGCGGTTTTTGTTTTTACTTTTGTTTCGATTCCTGTTTTGGTTTCAATACAGACAATGAAAAAAAACAGCCGCATAAATATCATAACAAAAATCCCCAAGGCGATTGTATTCCTACTGCTGATATTTGTTTGTATTAACCACAGTTTATATTGTCAGAATAAAAAACCACAAAAAGCTTATGATTCTGTTTTTATAAAAAAAGGCACTGAAATTAAAATAGGCGACAGCATTATTATTTTCAATTCCGACACTTTAATATGCCTACCCGATTCCGTAATCAGGAAAAATCCTCAACTGAAATCATCTATGTTTTATAATCGGCTTCAACAAAAAGCAAATAAAAGAAAATTTACTCGTGAATTGTACAACCTTGCTTTTATAAAACCTGAGACTAAACCCGGGTCAGACAGCATTCAGTTTGAAAAAGGCCAAGATCGATATACTTCTTTTTCGGGAAAAATAATCAGGAATATCCGGATACAAAAACTGGATGTTTTTGGCCCGACAGTTTATGACACTTTAAGAACTTCTGACTCGAAATTTATCAGATTATTAAATAGTATGAATCCTAAAACAAAGAATTTTGTCATTAAGAACAATCTACTTTTTAAATCCGGCCAGGAGGTAGAACCACTTGTTATTTCAAACTCTGAAAGAATCCTGAGAAATCTTCCATTCATATACAACGCCAGGATATTAATAACGGACATAACCCCAGGTTCCGATTCAGTGGATGTGCTTATAATAACAAAAGATGTTTTTCCTCTCGGCTTATCATTTTCGGCAAAAGGAATCGATGAATATGATTTCAGTATTTGGGATGTTAATTTTCTTGGTTTAGGGCACATGTTTGATAACACTATCACTTTTCAGCCCGACGGAGGCCGTCTTATAAGATATTCACGGGGACAGTATAAGATGGAAAACATTGCCGGTACTTTTATACAAGGCGAAGTTTTATATGAAAATTTTAGTGAGTCAACAAAAAAAATGATAAAATTTCACCGGGAATATATCCCATTAAGATCGATCTGGATTGGTGGGACGGGGATTCAGAAAAAAACCTACCGTGATATTTTTCCCGATTATGATACTACCTACGAGTATGACGTCGGGCTGAATCAACAGGAAATATTTTTAGGCCAGTCATTTTATCTTAATAGAAAATATTCTGAAAACATCTCTCCACAGTATTTTGTTCCACAAATCAGGTTTTCAAGAATGGATTTTTTTAAAAGGCCATTTGTTTCAGCGGATTCAAACCAGCTCTATCAAAATCGTTTGTTGCTGTTATCATCAATCTCTTTTTTCAGGAATAATTATTATGAAAGCAATTATATCCTTCAGATGGGAAAAATCGAAGACCTTCCTTATGGAATGAAACTTACAATAACAGGAGGATATGAATTTGGCGAGTTTTACGACAGAACTTATTGTGGATTAGATATTTCCGGCGCTAATCATATCGATAAAATAGGATATTTATATGCAGCGGCATCACTTGGCAGTTTTATAAGATCAAACAGTTTTGATCAGGGTGAAATAAAAATGAATATGCAGTATTTTACAAAATTGTTCACCACTAAAAAGAAATTCAGATTCAGACATTATGCAGGTGTTACTTATAATATTATGACAAACAGCTTTTATTACGATAGAATGCATTTTAATGATGAACTTGGTTTTCATGGCTTGAAAAAAGATTCAATTTTCGGCAGTCAAAGGTTACAATTCTTTTTTTCGACTATTGCTTTTACACCATGGTATTTTTATGGATTCAGGTTTGCATTGGAAGGCTCGATAAATATTGGTTTAATTGGTTCAAATAAGGAGCCATTATTAAAAAATACGATGTATTCAGGAATTGTTTTCGGGATTAGAATAAAAAATGAAAACCTGGTATTTGAAACATTGAAAATAAGTATTGCTTACTATCCGATAGTGCCTGATGGAGCAAGTCATTTCGGGTTTTGGGCAACCGGTATTCCTGATGATTTTTTTGATACATTTGAACCAACTCCGCCGGAAATTCTTATGTATGAAAAGCGGTAGGAAATTATAAATGTTAAATTAGAAATTAGAAATTAGAAATGTTAAATTATAAATGAGTTCGGTTTCAAAAGTAATTTTAGGCTTTTTATTTTTGTCTTTTATCTTTACCATCTTTATCACACAGAATTAATAAAATTGTTTTTTATGTCGTTTATTAAAATATTATTTAAACTTATTTATTTACGATTTTTTATGTTTTTGAAATCATAAAATATTTTATTAACCCAAAATTTATTTATTATGAAAAAAATTACTTTGTCTTTAATGATTGCAATTATTGCAACAGCGGGCATTTTTGCCCAAACACCACAAGCTTTTAAATACCAGGCAGTGGCGCGAGACGCCCAAGGCGCTCCCGTAATTGACCAAAACATCTCGGTTAAAATAAGTATCCTTATCGAAAGTCCCGAAGGAATAGTTGTTTACAGCGAATTGCACCTTACTACCACCAACAGCATGGGATTGTTTGCGCTGGAAATTGGAAATCCCACGGAGGTTTTATACGGTAATTTCGCGGATATCGATTGGGGCGCAAGCGAATACTTTTTAAAAGTGGAAGCCGACATGACC
>CBDUSJ010000386.1:0-2729 GCA_965369845.1 uncultured bacterium
TATTATGCATCTAACCAAATTTTTTATAAAAAATTTTTAATTTACCAAAGTAGAATTAAGCAATTCAAAAAAGTAAGTATTCCAAACATCGAAATACTTGATAACCTTTTCAGGAAAACATTAGAATATGCATGGGATAAAACGGACTAAAATAATAATAAAATAGATGCCGGAATTCACACCTATTTACATAGAATCCTATAAAAGTGGTATGCTAAAAAAGAAAACTAAAGAAGCTTTCGACAGACTTAGCAATTGCCATCTCTGCCCCCGAAATTGCGGCGTTGACCGTACTGCAGGAGAAACCGGAATTTGCAAAACAGGTATCCGGGCAGTTGTGGCAAGCTATGCCCCTCATTTTGGAGAGGAAGTTCCGCTGGTTGGCGCTCATGGTTCGGGAACCATCTTTTTTACCCATTGTAATTTGCTTTGTTGTTTTTGCCAGAATTACGACATCAGCCACGAGGGAAACGGTATTGAAGTTTCAAAGTCGCACCTGGCAAGGCTCATGCTGTATTTGCAGAACCTGGGCTGTCATAACATAAATTTTGTTACGCCCTCTCATGTTATCCCACAAATCCTGGCGTCATTAGAAGTAGCGGTTGAAAATGGGTTAAATGTTCCTTTGGTTTACAATACTGGTTCATACGACAATGTGGATTCCCTTAAATTACTCGATGGTATTTTCGATATTTATATGCCCGATTTTAAATTTTGGGATGAAAAGGTTTCAAAGGAAATTTGTAGTGCAACAGATTATCCTGAAATTGCCAGAAATGCGGTTAAAGAAATGTTTCGTCAGGTTGGTGATTTGGTAATAGAAAATGGTATCGCAAAAAGAGGATTGCTAATCAGACATTTGGTAATGCCGGATGAAATGGCCGGTACACGGGAGATTATGAGATTTCTGTCAAAAGAGATTTCAGAAAATACTTATGTAAACATTATGCCACAGTATCGTCCCTGCGGTGATGCTTTTAACAATCCAAATCTTTCAAGAAGTATCACTCAAAAAGAATTTGAAGATGCACTTACGGCAGCTAAAGAAGAGGGGATTTGCAGGTTGGATTAAGAAAAATCATCATTCCTTTTAACTTTTATCTTTTTACTTTTTTCTAATCAGTAATTATTTATTAAATTCGCCGCCGATTTTAAAAACGAACAAATATAAGTTGTATAATTAAAAATAATATTTATTATGTCTAAAGAGAAGAAATTCATCACTTGCGAAGGAAACTGGGCAGCTTCACACATTGCGTACATGTTCAGTGAAGTTGCATGTATATATCCTATCACTCCTTCCTCCGATATGGCTGAGTACATTGACCAATGGGCTGCTCACGGAAGAAAGAATATTTTCGGAGAAATTGTTGAAGTTAAAGAGATGCAATCGGAAGGCGGGGCTTCAGGAGCAATGCATGGCTCATTGCAAGCCGGTGCGCTTTCGAGTACGTTCACTGCCTCACAAGGTTTATTGTTAATGATCCCGAACATGTATAAAATGTCAGGTGAATTATTGCCGGCCGTGTTTCACGTAAGTGCAAGAGCCTTATCTGCACAGGCGCTTTCCATTTTCGGTGACCATAGCGATGTAATGAGCGTTCGTCAGGCAGGCTTTGCTATGCTCGCTACCGGAGGCGCCCAGGAAATTATGGATATTGCCGGAATAGCTCATCTTGCAGCAATCAAATCAAGAATTCCTTTTATTCACTTTTTTGATGGTTTCAGAACATCTCACGAAATCCAGAAAGTTGAAGAAATGCAAATGGAAGACCTTGAAAAATTAGTTGATTATGAAGCTTTGCAAAAATTCAGAGACAATGCTTTGAATCCTGAACATCCTGTTACAAGAGGCACTGCCCAAAACCCCGATATTTATTTTCAGGCAAGAGAATCTGCCGACAGATTTTATGACCCTATTCCCGACATAGTTGAAGATTATATGCAGGAAATCAAAAAAATTACCGGCAGAGAATATCATCCATTTAACTATTACGGCGCAAAAGACGCCGAACATATTGTAATTGCAATGGGTTCTGTTACAGGCACCATTAAAGAAGTTATTGATTATTTAATGGCTAAAGGCGAAAAAGTCGGTTTGATTACCGTTCATCTTTACAGGCCATTTTCAGAAAAATATTTCTTCAAAGCATTTCCCGAAACTGTTAAAAGAATTGCTGTACTTGACCGAACAAAAGAAATTGGCGCAAACGGCGAGCCTATGTATCTTGACGTCAGAGACCTTTTCTTTGGAAAAGAAAATGCTCCGTTGATTGTCGGCGGAAGATACGGCTTAAGCTCAAAAGATACAACACCCGCTCATATTTTATCGGTTTTTGAAAATCTTAAACAACCCGAACCTAAAAATCGTTTTACGATAAGTATTGTTGATGATGTTAAACATTCTTCATTGCCAATGTTGCCGGAGGTCAGTATTGCACCGAAAGGTACATTTGAAGCAAAATTCTTCGGTCTTGGCGCTGACGGTACTGTTGGTGCAAACAAAAATTCAATTAAAATTATCGGTGGTTCTACCGATAAATATGCTCAGGCTTATTTTGCTTATGATTCAAAAAAATCGGGTGGTATTACGGTTTCTCATTTAAGATTCGGTGATAATCCGATACAATCAACCTATCTTGTAGGCACCCCCGATTTTGTTGCCTGCCATGTACCTGCATATCTGAATAAATACGATATGCTTAAAGGCCTTAAAAAAGATGGGGTGT
>CBDUSJ010000387.1:0-2713 GCA_965369845.1 uncultured bacterium
GTTCGCCTGCCGATGTCATTGCGGGATTATCGAAACAGCTAAATTTACATGTTGCGGCAATAAAAACAGGCATTTTATCAAAATTTGTCCAGCTATTGATATCAGTGATCTCAAGCACATTTTCCTCAGCCCATCCCATTTCGCCGCCATGCCCGGTATAATTCATAATAATAGCCCCATTCTGCATCTGTTTGTTAATTGCCGTATTTACTTCCGGGTATCTGTGGCCACTCGATGTTGGAACCTGTTGGTAAGCGTCAAGATAAATTTTATTAATGTTGAGCGATTTGTTTTCTCTGGCAACCATTTTTGCCAGAATAGTATCAGCCTGGTAAAAATGAAGGTTGTTATCTTCGTCGTCGGCAACAAAACAAATCTCATTGCGCCAACTTTGCAAAACAGCGGGGCCGATTTTCATATAATGTTCTATTTTATCGATAACAGAAGCAGCCTGCTCCGGTGTGTTTACAGGCAGCCTGCCTATGCCTATATCCACATCTCCGTAAGCATCTTTGCCTTCATTAGGATCCATCAGGCCGTAAAAATCATCAGTTACATAAGAAGATGTTAGTTTTAATGATTGCTTTGTTTGGAAGGTCGGTATCGGGTTTAGGTTTCCGGGAATACGGTCTTTATTGTCATACGAGCCGTCGCCAAACAAAAGAAGATATTTAAGCGAAAGGGGATCACCCGAACGGTTGTAGATCATCCTCACAAAATCGCGAATAGCCGTAATGTCCTGTGAGCCGGAAGAAAATTCGTTATATATTTCTTCCGGTTTAACAATGCAAACCGACATATTATCGATATCCACATGAAGCTTTTTAAGTCTTTCGGCCTGTTCGATAAAATCAGGATAACACACGATAATAAAATTTAATCCTCCAAGTCCGTGTAAATTCTGGTTTTCAACATATCCAACCAATTCAGGTTTCATAAAAGAAACCCCGTTGTAGGCTACAAACTCTCTGAGTGAATCTGTCCGAAGGGTGAAAACATATTCGTTGTTTGCAAAAGTTCCATTAACGATTTTAGGGTCAAGGGGATTTGTTATATCCCAGACTTTCAAACCGGCTTGTGCATCTGAAATTGTGAATTCGCTTACTTTTCCTGATCCGGCAGAATAAATATTACAAAAGAGTAATTGACTGCCGGTGAATTTCAGATATCGCATCACATTTATTTCAATGTAATTTAACCAACCCAGCGCATTATCATTTGGTTTGTCGTAAGAAACATTCAAATTTATAGGATTTGAAGATGTTTTAAATCTTTTGGATTTTTTTGTTTGTTGTGCAAAAATTTTACTGGATGAAGGAGGAATAGCCGGCACCATGGAAGTTGTTATGGAATCGTTGTTAATAAAATATACAAATGAGCTCATGGTAGTTGATCGTGCAGCCACATCGGAAACAAGATACATAGTATAAGATGTGTCGATATTTGGAAAATCGAACTGAAAATCATAAGATAAACAATCGCCAAATTCCTCGCCATACCAAACACTCCCTGATTTGATAAGATTAATTTTGTCCTCATCATGGAAAGAATAATCATTGAATTTTGAAATGTATTCCGTTGGCTGAAGATTACATGTCGGGAGGGTATCAATGCGCTTTCCCGCTTCCTGCCCGGCAGTGATGAAATAATGGTTAAAGTCGGAATAATTGTTTTTTGTATGCACAAAAGCTAATTTTATCGGCACATATTCCCAAATGTCCGGCGACTGTCCGTAAAAAAGAATATAATCTCCCGGGTCAAAACTATTATCATTTCCATCATTTACAAAAATGGCATTTTCGATGAGGTCGTCGTATCTGAATTCTGAATTTTTCTCAGGCAGCATCCCACCTCCATTGCCATATACTTTTATGTTATCCGGGTCAACAGCATCAACGTTCATCCCCATATTTTGCAGGTCTTCATAAGTGAGCCGGTAAATCCCCGATTCACTAACAGCAATTTTATACCAGTCGCCTTCCGATAAAACCGACTTATTCGCGAATTTATGAATAGGTGAATCCTGGCTTATCGAAATTTCTTTTTCTTTAATGATAATCTCGAAGGAAATAAGTTTTTCGATTTTCCCGCTTTCGCGATTTTTTCTGAGAGGAACAAAAGTTAGATTAGAATATCTTTTTCGCCTTGAAATGTTGATGTTGTTATTGACAATTATTTCAGATTTAATTTTATCAATATCAAGAAGGCCGGCGACAGCCACCTGGTCAGTAAATTCAATAAACTTCTCGTTTGCCAGAGTAAAATCGAAGGAAGTATTTTTTTTATCAAGGTAAAATTTTTCGGAATATACCGGCAGCAGACCATATTTTTCATCATTAACAGCCCCGATAAAATTCAGCATTTTTAAACTTTCGTTTTGAGAAATTTTTACGGTTTCAATACCCGTCCAACGAATCTCCCTTTCTACTGTTTTTTCCTGTCCAAAAAGCAATATTGGAAGAAAAAATAAAATTAACACCGATAATTTATAAATATTTTTCATAAAATAAATTTAACTTTTTAACTCTTAAACTCTTAAACCTTTTAACTCTTAAACTCTTTAACCTTTTAACCCTTAAACTCTTAAACTCTTTAACCTTTTAACCCTTCAACTCTTAAACTCTTTAACCTTTTAACTCTTAAACTCTTTAACCTTTTAACTCTTAAACTCTTTAACCTTTTAACCCTTCAACTCTTTAACCCTTCAACTCTT
>CBDUSJ010000388.1:0-2712 GCA_965369845.1 uncultured bacterium
CCTTTCGAACAAGATTTTTAGTAAGAAAGCTATGCTATGTGTATCTTTTAGTTTCAAATTAAAATGATAAAATGAAATCGATAATTATTGATGACGAAGAAAAAAGCAGACAAACGTTAGGTAATTTTTTAAAAAAATATTGCCCCGAAATATTAATTGATGGTGAGGCTGATGGCGTTGAATCCGGTTTGCAACTTATTAATAAGGTTAAGCCCGAAGTGGTTTTTCTTGATATCCAAATGAAAGACGGCACCGGTTTCGACCTGCTCGAAAAAGTTATGCCGATTGAATTCAAGGTAATTTTTGTTACGGCTTACGACCAATATGCACTCAGGGCTTTTAAATTCAGCGCTGTGGATTACCTGCTCAAACCCCTCGATCCATCAAAGCTTATCGAAGCGGTGAGGAAATTGAAACAGGATAACCAACTGGAGCAGCTCAAGCGAAAAATCGAGGTGATGCTGAGCAATACCAACGGTTTCAAGAAACTGGCTCTCCCATCCATCGACGGGCTTATTATGGTAAAAATCAAAGATATTGTGAGATGTGAATCAGAAAGCAATTATACCCACTTTTTCATGAAATCAGGTGATACTTTCCTGAGCACAAAAACACTGAAGGAGTACGATCAAATGCTGACTGCAACAGGCTTTTACCGCATTCACCAATCACACCTGATAAACCTTGGCTATGTGTCGCGGTATCTCAAAGGCGAGGGCGGTACCATCATCCTTGACGACAAAACCCAACTCGATGTCGCCCGCCGAAGAAAAGACGGACTGATGGTGGCGTTGAGGAAAATTTGAAAGGGGGTGTTTTAATTGTTTTTTGTAACCGTTCACGTAGTTAATAAATATATTGTTCATGCTGATTTAATTGATTTCCTGATATTTAACAAATGTAATTAAAAAGTAATCTGTGAAAATCTGAGTAATCTGTGGCGTAATTTTTTTAATATATATTTAGCTTATAATCTGTCATTTGAATAATGTGAACAATTACCTTTTTCTTTTGTGGGATTTTGGAGCCTAATCGGATAAACGTAAAGTATTGATTGATTTATGTTTACAAAACACTCCATTTCCTATATATATTTATTATTCAAGTTTTATAATTAATTGCGAAACTTTAGTTCTTTTATAATCAAAACGTAAAAAAAAATCACTACTTTTGTAGAAACAATAAATCAAAATAAAATGAAAATATTTGGCAGGCAATTAAAGCTATTTCTTGTAATGTGTTTATTTGTAGAATTTTCCTTTGCCCAAACACTTTCCTACACACAACTCACCAATGGCCTTGAAATACCCGAATTTGATGGAGGGCGCACCGATTTTTGCATGAACGATATCAATATGGATGGAAATGTTGATATTCTTACCATTGGTGATCATGGTTCTCCGTACATCAATACCGACCAGCACGGTATTTGTATTTGGTTTGGCGACGGACATGGAAATTTCGAGAATTTCATGATGGGTAATTTTGGCTATGGAGGTATTGCAGTTGGTGATGTGAATAATGACGGATTTAAAGATGTGGGCTATGGCATGCACCACAATTATTCATCAACCGATCTGGGAGACCAAATCCTGGAAGTGGCGCTGGGCGATGATACCGGCATGAACTGGACAGCATGGGACGATGGCCTGGCCACTAACGGCGAAACCTGGGGCATGTTTGGTACCGATTTCGGCGATGTTGACAATGATGGAGACCTCGACCTGGTGAGTATCTCTTTCGGATCCGGGGCAGGTTTGCATGTTTATCTTAACCAGGGTGATGGCTCTTGGATACAAAGCTTCGGCTTCCTCGAAGGCAACTCGGACATGCTAGTCGAATTTGCAGACTTAAACCGGGACGGATACCTGGATTTTATTGCAAGCCATCAAGCTGGTACGGCCTGGTTTGGCGATGGAACCGGGAACTTTGTGAATATCGATACCGGCCTGCCGATACTGGGAACTTATGAAACAAGGCGGGGGATTTCTACCGGCGACTTTAATAACGATGGTGCACAGGATATTGCATTTGTCAACAGCGCAAATGGTGTAGAGTTTTGGGTATGGAATGAAAACTTCACCGGTAGTTGGATCGACTTCTCAGGAGGCCTGCCCAATTCCGGAGATTACAGTTTTACTGACCTTGCCGATATGAACAGCGATGGTTTTATTGATGTGATTGCCATTGCTGACGAAAACATCAAGGTATGGTTGGGTGATGGTTCGGGTAACTGGACTCCGGATGTAGAATTTTCGCTTGGTGTGGATGCTTATCCTAAAGCATTTCGTGCAGGTGGTGATCTTGTTCAAAACGGCTATCCCGACCTGGTTTTATTAGCCGAATCGGGAAGCTGGCCCAGCTATCAGAATCATTTATATTGCTATAAAGAATCTTCACCCGCCGACAGTCTTTGGATCAGTCCGCTCTATCCCATCGGCCATGAAAACTACTACCCGGGCACTGTACAATTTATCGAGTGGGCTTCGGAAGTACCCGATGGAGTTTATTCCACCGTTACCATCGAGATTTCTGCCTTTGGACCGGAAGGTCCCTGGTGGATGCTGGCTGAAAACATCCCAAACAATGGCAGCCATCAATGGATAATTCCGCAAACCGGATCGGATAATTGCTATTTAAAATTTACTGTCTTATCCGGTTTCAATTCTGCAACTGCTATTAGCTCACAGCCCTTTACTATTTTTGGGAACC
>CBDUSJ010000389.1:0-2698 GCA_965369845.1 uncultured bacterium
CTTGTTTGTCTTGAAAAAGAACTAAAAAACGTTGCGGTAATAAAATGCCGCACGAACAAAAAAAAATACTCTGAATATTTTACTCAGGAAGACCAGGAAAAAACACGTTCTGCGAAACTTGATTTCATTCTTCGATTTGCATTTAATATCATCAGGGGTGAAATTCTTGATTGTTCAAAATTTGGGATATGGTCGTTTCATCATGACGATGAAAAAATATACAGGGGAGGCCCTCCCGGATTCTGGGAAATTTATAAAAATGATAATATAAATGCCGCTATTCTCCAAAGGTTGACAAACAGGCTCGATGCAGGTATTGTGCTGAAAAAAGGTTTTTTTAAAACTGTCGATCATTCTTATTCGGGTAATATCGACAACTTGTATTTTGGCGCTGCCGAATTTCCACTTCAGGTATGTAAAAATATTTTAAATGGTGTTTTTGATAAAGATAAATTTAAGGAAAGTCAAACAAAAGCGCCGGTTTACAAGTCGCCGCACAATTGGCAGATGTTCAAATTTCTTTTAAAAATTCTGATAAACAAATTAAAATTTCACTATTCGGAATTATTTCGTACTGAAGACTGGAACATAGGAGTGTTGAAACATCCCGCATTTAAAATTTTGCAGGGTGGAATAACGAAGGATGTCTTTTGGATGCCTGAAAATAAAAAAGGAGGTTATTTTGCCGATCCTTTCGCTTTTCAGGATGGTAAAAATTTGCAGGTGGTTTTCGAGGATTTTAGCTATTTTGACAGGAAAGGAATAATTTCAGGGATTACTTTTTCCGGTGATGGTTTTGATGGACCGGTAAAACCTTTAATTGAAGAAAAATGTCATCTTTCGTACCCTTATATTTTTACATACAAAAACGAAGTATTCTGTATCCCTGAATCGGCTGGCTGTGGAAAGATCAATCTGTTTAAATTTAACAGAAAAACTTCAGGTTTTGATTTTGTTACCACGCTTTTGGAAAATACTGATGCTGTTGATCCGACGATAATTTTTTATGAAAAAAGATGGTGGTTGTTTTTTACAAAAACGGATTATTCAAATACAAAACTTTATATTTATTTTTCTGAAAATCTGAACAACAAATTTCTGCCTCATAAAAATAATTCTGTAAAAACCGATGTCCGCTCTGCCAGGCCTGCGGGTACGCCGTTTTTTCATGAGGGGCATTTATTCAGGCCTGCACAGGATTGTTCGGTAACTTATGGCGGGAGGATAGTGGTAAACAGGATTCTGAAATTATCTCCAACTGAATATAATGAGATTGAAGTAACAACAATTGAACCTTTAAAGGGCCAGGAATATAACAAAGGTTTGCATACCTTTGCTGCTGCGGGTGATTACACCATAATTGACGGAAAGAGATTTGTATTTAACCGGAATAATTTTATTTTTCAGTTAGGAAAAAAATTCAGCAAACTGTTAGAAAATAAACCATAGCATGTTCAAGAAAATAGTTGGCACAGCCGGAGCAAGACTGCTGATAGCGCTCATCACATTTTCCGTTGTGATAATAAATGCAAGAGTGCTGGGGGCTGAAGGAGTAGGCGTTATCAGTCTTATTGTTCTTGGCATCACAATAATTTTGCTGATAAGTAATTTCGTGGGAGGCGGAGCGCTTATTTACCTTATCCCGCGTTACGACCTTTTCAAGCTTGTGTTTCCGGCTTATGTGTGGGCATTGTTTTCGGCAGTTGCTGGTTCGCGAGCGCTGACACTCCTGAATCTGATCCCCGCGGAATACTCCTGGCACGTTTTGTTTTTATCGCTCCTCCAGTCACTTTCATCAATTAATCTAACGGTTCTTCTCGGGAAAGAACAGATAAAACATTATAATTATATTTCCGTAATCCAGTTTATTATCCTGATTGGCAGTCTTTCCTTTTTTCTTTTTTATATTGGGAACAGAGAGGTAATATCTTATGTTTATTCGCTTTACCTGGCTTTTTCTTTTTCATTTATACTTAGTTTGTTGGGTATCCGGAAGTTTGTGAAATTTACCGGCTTGAGAGAAATTAACAAAGTTATAATTCAGATATTCCGTTACGGAACTTACGTCCAGCTTGCTAATCTTTTGCAATTATTCAACTACAGGCTTGGATACTACATAATTGAAAGTTTTTTTGGAAAGGCAAGCCTTGGGATTTTTTCGGTGGGCAATCAGGTTTCGGAGGGATTATGGCTGATTAGCAAGAGTGTTGCGATGGTTCAGTATTCGAGGCTCTCCAATTCTGACGATGCTGAATATGCGAAAAAACTAACACTGAGATTTGTAAAGTTTGTTTTTGTGATCACTTTTATTATGCTGGCAGTGTTATTTATTATTCCCGAAAGTTTCTTCCTTTTTGTTTTCGAAAAAGATTTTGCAGGCATCCATAAAGTTATTATGTGTCTTGGCGTCGGTATATTGTCAATGGCGGTTTCGATGATTTTAAGTCACTTTTTCTCAGGAACAGGCCGGCATTATCACAACACGATATCCTCGGGGATAGGGCTGGTTTTTACGCTAATATTCGGTTTTACACTTATTCCGAAATATGGTATTGTCGGCGCCGGTATTACAGCATCAATATCTTATTTTATTTCGGCAATATACCAGGCAATTATTTTTATTAAGATTACCGGCTCAGGATTTAAAGATTTTATTATCAGCAAAGAAGATATTGATTTTGTAAAAACAGAAGTTCGT
>CBDUSJ010000390.1:0-2674 GCA_965369845.1 uncultured bacterium
CCAACAATTAATTAAAAGCTGCAGCGCACCATTATATTTGTAGAAAAAAATCATTGAGAAAAACCCGAAGGTGCAGCGCACCGAAATATTAATCAATCTTAATAATTTTTCTTACAAAACTCTTTTTCCCAATTTCAACCCGTAGATAATAAATGCCTGCAGGAAAATCCGTAACATCAATTTTACAAATTTTTTCCATCACTATCGTTTCATACAATTTCCGGCCTGCGAGGTTTTGTAAACTGATTTTATAGATTTTATCTCTTGCAGATTTTATATTTATGGAGTTTTTTACCGGGTTTGGAAATACCGAAATTATATTTTCCCAATCCGGTGATAAAATACCAAAAGCCGGATTGACATTCGCAAAATTTTCTCTGAGAAGAAACGTAATTTCATAGCCATAATCCCCGGCAGGCATCCAGGGATTCATGTTGAAGGATATCCATGTCTGTCCCGGCTTGTAATTAAAATCAGTTGTTTTTACTGAAATATGGTTATTTTTAAAATGGCAAATTCCTGCAAAATAATTCCCCGCTGATAAAACAAATCCAAATCTGTTAACAGGCAGAGTTATCCAACCGGTGTCATTATTTTTTATTAAATATGTTTCGGTAGAGGCAATAATGTTTGTAGGAATTATTGTGAAATTGTAAATATCCACACGTATCGAATCGTTAATTTGCGGGTTGTCAAGAATAAAGGAAACTGACGTTAGAGTATCCCGAACTTTCAACTCGAATACCTGGCCGAGCACACCGGAATTTTCCGGGCCTAAACTGATATATCCTGTCGAAATTCCATCGTCGCGAGCCATAACCGAATCGCTGACACTAAACGCGGCTTCAAGTTTATTATTTATCGTATCCGTTTCGGGGTATGGAGTGAATAACTTCATTACAGTTGAATACTGGCCACTTGCAGATGGATAAAAAGTGTTTTGTGTAGCAATCGTTAATGTGTCGCCGCTTGGCAAATTATATATCACGGTTTCATCTGTAAATTCACCGGAGTTAACATTTACCGTCATTTGTACAAGGTCAAGATTTTCAGTTCCCGTATTAATAGCTTCCGATTTGAAATTAACAAATGCCTGAGATAAAGGCAGGATGAAATATTCAAACGGATATTCATCCGAAATTTTTACATCATACAACTCTTCATACCCAACAATAATATCATCAACATTAAAAGGAGTGCCATCTAACCCTTCGTATTGAAAAGCAATTTTTGCTTCATCTGACCCCACATATTGTCCAATAGGAATATTTTGAAAAATCCAGGCATAACTTTGCCATGTTGTATCAATTTCTTCATTCCATAAAAAAGCCCATGTATTCCCATTATCAGTAGAAATATAAACATTCAGGCCGCAATTATTAAACGGGGCAACAGACCAGTATTTACAACCCTGCCAGTAAAAATCAAAGTAAGGCGTTCCTGGCGATGAAAGATCGAAAGTAGGAGAGATGAGCCATTCGTCTTGCGGAATGTCGCTTGTATCATTATATACAACCGCACTGTACTTACCACTGTAAGCAAGTGTTGAATCGTTTGTCCAGGTCTGGTATGGATTATTCTGGATAATTGTCCATCCGGCTGGGGGGAATTCTTCCGAGTCGAAACTTTCGTTTAAAACTATTAGTTTTTGAACAGAACCGGGAGCAAAGCTTGTTTTGTTAAAAGATACAATTTTACAACTATCTTCTGATGATTGGGAATCCGCAGGATAATTTCCGGTTAGAATTAAGCTATTCCAGAAAATAAATAATAACGACAGAATTGTTATTTGTATAAACAAACGAGATTGGGAAATGATTTTTTTCATAGCAATTTGGAAAAATTACTTCAGGAATATTTTCTGAACATTGATATTTTCATTATGTGCAAGTTTTAAAATATAATATCCGCCTGGTAAATTTATGTTAAAATAGTTTATTCCTTTTCTTACCGATCTGTCAGGGGCAACCTTCGTTCCAAGAATATTGTATATCGTGAGTGCCGCCGATTCTTCAACAGGGTTTTCAAATGTTACAACGAGCGTATTTCCAAACGAATATGCAAAGTTCCTGTTAAGCGGATTTTCATTAATATCTAAGGATGATTTGGTAATTAAGAGATTAAACCTGTTTGTTGTACCCTCTTGTTGAATTTCAAAATAATATGGTGATAGTTTCAAATCATGGGTGCTATTATTAATATTATCTTTAATAAACACATTCAAATCCGAAGGAAAATTATTAATTTCAGTTGCTTCAATTTTATATTCTCCGGGAGAGCCTGTAACAAATCCGAGATTTATTTCGTAAAACCTGTTATCAATTTCAGGAAGGCAATTTATTGAAAAACTTTTTCCTGACGATATTGAGTAGATATTCGGAATATTTGTATCAAAACTTAGCAATTTATGAGCATCCAGCATCTTGTCAAAATTAGTTGTAGCTTCATAATAAAAACAGATGACAGTTTCATCGGTTTTGCTATCGTTTGTATTAAGTGAAGCGCTAAGCCTGATCAGCGGATATTCATTTGAGTTCTTATAAGATTTGAAAAACGTCGGATTTGTAATATCCACCCTGACATCATCTGTCATTCCGAGGGTGCCGTTGCTTGTAGTTTTTATGAAAAATCCCTGCATCGAAGCGATAATATTGCTTGCATTTCCGGTTCCGAT
>CBDUSJ010000391.1:0-2659 GCA_965369845.1 uncultured bacterium
TTATATTAATCTGTGAATCTGTGGCTAATTTCATTTTTACAACTTTTCGGAGTGGGCTCAACGTTAATACTCTGAATTTATGAAATCAGCCGATATTCGAAAGACATTTCTGGAATTTTTTGAAAAGAAACAACATCAGATAGTTCCTTCTGCCCCGATGGTGGTTAAAAACGACCCTACACTTATGTTCATCAACGCCGGAATGAATCAGTTTAAAGATATTTTTTTAGGGAACTCTCCGGTTAAATTTCCACGGATTGCCGATACCCAAAAATGCCTGAGAGTATCGGGAAAGCATAACGACCTGGAAGAAGTCGGACTTGACACGTACCATCACACTATGTTCGAAATGCTTGGTAACTGGTCGTTTGGAGACTACTTTAAAAAAGAAACAATAAAATGGGGATGGGAATTACTCACCGAAGTTTACGGAATCCCTCAGGAAAATCTTTATGCCTCAGTATTTGAAGGAAATGATGCAGATGGCCTGCCGGCTGATAAAGAATCTTTTGACTGTTGGAAAAATATCCTGCCGGAAGATAGAATTATTTACGGCAGTAAAAAAGATAATTTCTGGGAAATGGGCGACACCGGCCCTTGTGGCCCTTGCTCCGAAATTCATATCGATATGAGAAGCGAAGAAGATAAAAAAATTACTCCAGGAAGAGAGCTTGTTAATAAAGGCCACCCTGAAGTGATCGAAATATGGAATCTCGTATTTATTGAATTTAACCGGAAAGCTGACGGCAAACTGGAACAATTGCCTGCAAAACATGTCGATACCGGAATGGGGTTTGAACGCCTCACCATGGTAATACAAAATAAAAAATCGAATTATGATACTGATATTTTTCAACCGATCATTCAGGAAATAAGTAAAATTGCGAATATAAAATATGGCGATAACCAAAAAAGCGATATCGCCATGCGGGTTATAGCCGACCATATCAGGGCCATCGCTTTTGCAATTGCCGATGGCCAGTTGCCTTCAAATAACAAAGCCGGATACGTAATTCGCAGGATACTTCGCCGGGCAGTGCGGTATGGCTTTACTTTTCTAAACCTGAAAGAACCTTTTCTCAACGAACTTGTTCCGGCTCTTGTTCAGACAATGGGAGAGTTTTTCCCTGATATAAAATCACAACAAGAAATTATTCGCAAGGTAATAACCGAGGAGGAACAGGCTTTCATGAGAACCCTTGCGCAAGGTATTAAACGATTTGAACAATACACAGAAGCAAAGCAAAAAAAGAAAATTATCGACGGCGCATTTGCCTTCGAACTGTTCGACACTTACGGATTCCCGATCGACCTTACCCAACTGTTGGCCAAAGAACAAAACCTTTCTGTTGATATGGACGGTTTCAGAAAAGGCCTCGAAGAGCAAAAGAAAAGGTCGAGACATGCTGCTACAATCGATACCGATGACTGGGTAGAAGTGAAAAAAGGCGATGATAAAACCGAATTTGTGGGATACGAAACACTCGTAGCTGAAGCTGAAATTATTAAATTCAGAAAAGTAAAAACCAGGAAAAAGGAATTTTATCAAATCGTTCTGAACCAGACCCCGTTTTACGCAGAATCGGGTGGCCAGTCCGGCGATCGCGGAATACTTGAAAACGGGGATGAAAAAATAAAAATTCTTGACACACAAAAAGAACACGACCTGATAATTCATATCACTGAAAAGCTTCCATCCGACATCAGTGCAAGTTTTACTGCAAAAGTCGATGCGGAAAAAAGGCGACAAACAGAGAATAATCACAGCGCCATACACCTGATGCATGCCGCCTTTAAAAAAGTTCTTGGCGCTCATGTGGAGCAGCGAGGCTCTCTTGTTGACGAAAACCACCTACGGTTTGACTTTTCTCATTTCGCCAAAATGTCGAAAGAAGAAATCAGACAGGTGGAAAAAATCGTTAACCAAAAAATACGTGCCAATATTCCCATAACGGATTTAAGAAATGTCCCTATTGACAAAGCTAAAGCTATGGGCGCTGCAGCTCTTTTTGGTGAAAAATACGGTGATTTTGTCAGAGTGGTGATCTATGATAAAAATTATTCGGTTGAACTCTGTGGAGGAACACACGTTCCGGCAACAGGACAAATCGGATTTTTCAAGATCATTTCCGAATCGGCTATTGCCGCCGGCATCAGGCGTATCGAAGCTATCACCGCAGACAAAGCCGAGGATTATTTTTACCGTCAGGAAGATGTTGTTTTTGCTCTTAATGAATTATTTAAAAATCAGAAAGATATTGTAAAAGCTGTCCAAAATACGCTCAATGAGAAGAAAAACATGGAAAAGCAGATCGGAGATATGAAAAAAGAAAAGGTGAAAACATTGAAAGAGCAACTTAAAAATAAAGTAAAACTTATAAACGGCATTAATTTTATTTCGGAAAAACTGAACACCGATGCACAGACAGCCAAAGACCTTGCTTTTTCGATGAAGGATATTGTTGAAAATATGTTCCTTGTGATTGGCACTGAAAACAAGGGAAAAGCTACACTGACAGTGATGATATCCGAAAATCTTGTAAAGGAAAGAGGTTTGAACGCTGGAAAAATCATTCGTGAAATTGCTCGTGAAATACAGGGCGGCGGCGGCGGACAGCCTCATTTTGCCACAGCAGGCGGAAAATTTCCCGCAGGCCTG
>CBDUSJ010000392.1:0-2646 GCA_965369845.1 uncultured bacterium
CATTTACCCATTTACGCATTTACCCATTTACGCATTTACCCATTTACGCATTTACGCATTTAATCATTCCGGTATTAAAAATTCCTCTTTGTGCAATGGTATGCCAAATTCTTCAAGCACATCCGGCAGCTTCTTTTGAAGGTTCCTCATTCTGAAAACAAAGAAATTTTCAACAAGTTTTTTGCGTTTATAGATCCGAATAATTTCAGGCTTTTCAATTGTTTCAAAATATTGAGAATAAAGTGGCGCCGGCTCCTGAAAATCGCGGCTCGAAGTAATAAAATAAGCATCTGAACCGGGATTTAAACCCGGCCTTTTTCTGTTTATCCAAGCATATTTATGTATTCTTTCGAGGCTGCCGACAGCGATAAGTTTATAATCCTTCGGGATAGCAAGATAATAATCGAGATGGGCTGCAGGGAACCATCTGTGAGAAATGATGGCTGCATCGGCAGGCATGTTTCTATTGTAAAAATCACGATCTATCGACTGGGAGAATTTATAAGCAAACTGTCTCCAACCGAATATATCAAGAGTAATGTCATTTTTTCCCAGTTCACGCGGGTTTTCTTCTTTACTTTTCGTAAAAATACCAAGCTTGATCTGGAAAAGGCCAACAACAAGGAAAAACATTAACACCACAATAGAGATCATAATTGGTTTCGGCAATATATCAATTTTTTTCTTCCGCAACGATTTATCAGAAAGCCACGCCGCTGCAATAATTATCAGCCCAATATAGGCGGGGCCTGTCCAGTGAGGCAGTGTCCTGCGGAAAATAGCGAAAAAAAGAAAAAGAATTATTAGTGGAAAACTGCTCAGTAAAAGGATTCTTAAATATTGCTTGTCGATAGAAAATTTCTTTTTAGATAATGCGAGCAACGACAAAATAATTATTACGAAATTCACCGGATTATTGTATAAAATCTGACCAAACAACTCGGTAAAAAAATAATACGGACTTATCCCCGAACCGAAAAAGCTTACCCGTTCGCTCTGAAAAGTAAAACTGATAAACTTGTTCTCGATGTTCCACAATAGAACGGGAACAAAAACCAGGAGTGACAGAAGTATGGAAAGATACAACTCGGTGGTTTTTAGCCAGCGCCTGTTGAACAGAATAATATAAAGCCCGGCGCCAAACCAAAGAAACACCGAAGTATATTTCGACAACATTGCCAGTCCGATAATAATCCCCGTGAAAAATAAAATATACCTGCTCTTTTTTGATAGTTCCTTGTCGGGCAGCGAAATGAGTAATAAATAAAGACTAATAAGCCAGAAAAATAATTGTGGCGTGTCGGGAAGAATAAAAATGCCGGCAATTACAAAACAATACACCGAAGCATTATAAAGAAGAGCGGCAAAAAATCCGGTTAATTTGTTGTCAACTTTTTTGCCAATTTGGTATATAATCCAAGTGTTGAAGCCGCCAAGGACAACAGAACCAAGCCGGATAAAAAATTCACTGTTAAAATGCAAATCCCAGCTAAATGCCTGAATTACAAAACCAACCATCGGTGGGTGGTCAAAATGGCTTAGGTCGGGAAAAAGAGCATAAGTCCAGTAATAAACCTCATCGTTGCCAAGCTCGAGTGTCCATGCGAAAAACCCCCTGATAATCACAGAAAGGAAAATAACAAGCGCCATTATCCCGTTGATTTTTTTATAGTTTGGCAATTTATCCTCCGGGAAAAATACTGACTGTTTCATATTCTACCTCTCGTAGTATCGTTTGGTTATTCTGGCTTTTCTTTTTTTCTTTTTTCTAACAAATAAAAAAATCCATGAAAAAATGATTACAATAAAAAAGGCAATCCCTCGCTGTATCCATGTTTTAACATGATTGATAACGGGCATGGCTTGTTGTGCCGGATAATCGCCGCTATATCTGAAAACAGGATTCAGGTAAAACTTTGTTGTATTCGGAAAAGTTATTTCAGTTCTGATGTACGTGTTGATAGGCATAATTCTGTAAAAGGCACCGGTTGTATCTGTTGATGTTTTTTTGACAACACCGTTTTGACCGATGAAACATATCGATTTTGCAGTTTCGCTAAGCCCGACAAAAAGCGTATCATTTTTTACGGTAATATAATTAAGGCATGGAATTTTTTTATGGTCTTCTGCTTTTCGGACAAAGTCGGCGCCATTTGGCATGAAAATGTCTGCACCAAATGCTTTCCCGCTTTTCAGTGCATCAATAACATCCTGTTTTTTTAGGCTGGCAGTATTAATAAAAGTACAAACTCTACCAACTTCGTTGGGGTTAAAAACATCATGGGCATCGTCGTCGGCAAGCAGATACACAACATGCCCCGAGGATAAAGCAGCGTCCCAGTGATCGAGCGAAAAACAAAGCTGGTTCAGAGCTTCAATAAGGTCATAATTTGTCAGGTATTGCATATCCTCGAGCGAATATGCATTTCGTATTCTGGGATGGGCAATTGCAACTATCCGGTTTTTTTCTCTCAGATGATTCAGAATATTTTGTTTATGACTCAGATTTTGATAAAACGGATAATCTAACCAGCAAACCTTTTCAGAACCTATACACACCTGATGATGTTTTTGAATTCCGTAACCATGTTCATAAGTTGGAATATACGTGTTTTTGTCTTTTCCGAATGTATTAATTTTCATAGA
>CBDUSJ010000393.1:0-2626 GCA_965369845.1 uncultured bacterium
TTTACAACGACTTTTGGTATTACCTGCTCTCCTATTGTATCCATTATCATTGTGTTTTCGGCTGGGTTATTACTCCATTGAGAAAACAACATAAGAGGAAAACAAACAAACATTAAATACGTAAACATTCTTTTTAGCATAATAGCCTCCGTTTTTAAATTAGTAATTTAGTGAATTTTTAACAAAAATAAATATTTATTTTAATACATACAAGTGTTTATTTAAAAAATTACTTTTGCCGGTTATAGAAATCTAAAAACTTATCAGCAATGAGGAAAAATGTCGTAAAACTGTTTTTTGTTTTTTTATTAACCGGATTATTCTTTCAGCTAAATGCCCAAGAAAAACCTGACTGGGAAGGCAATTTTCCTGACGGATGCACCTCGATCACCTGTGGACGGCTTGCAACAGTCGATGGTTCTGTAATTACCTCGCATACCTGCGATAGTCACCGGACAAGGTCGTGGATTGATATTGTGCCTCCCAAAAAACACCAGGAAGGAGACACTGCGCCGATTTATAAAAGGATGCCGTGCGATTCGTTTGCAATGCCTACTTACGCTCATAAAATAATCGCAGAGATACCACAGGTAGAAAGCACTTATGGATTTATCAACACAGCTTATCCCTGTTTGAACGACCACCAGTTGGCTATTGGTGAATCTACCTTTGGCGGGCGTAGTATTTTACATTCGGATAATGGACTGATAGATTGCCAGCAATTGTGCCGGTTGATGGTTGAGCGGTGTGCCACCGCAAGAGATGCAATAAAAATGTCAGGCGAAATTATTAAAAAATACGGATGGATAGATGAAGGTGAATGTTTGACGATAGCAGATAAAAATGAAGTCTGGCATTTTGAGATTTTGGGACCGGGAAAAGGTAACAGAGGCGCTATCTGGGTTGCACAACGCATACCGGATGATCATGTTGGAGTAGTTGCAAATGCGAGTACCATTAAAGAGATCGACCTTGACAATCCTGATTATTTTATGGCTTCGGAGAATATTTTTGATATGGCTATCGATAGCGGATGGTGGAAAAAAGGAGAAGAACCATTCAGGTTTTGTTATGCTTATGCGCCCCACGGCCGCACTTCACTGGCAGCTCGCAGGCGTGAATGGAGAGTGTTCGATATTCTTGCCCCTTCGCTGAAACTCGATCCAAACCAGGAAAATTACCCCTTCTCGGTAAAACCCGACAAGCCGGTAACCCTCGAAATGCTTGTTATGATTTTTAAAGATTATTTTGAAGGAACACCTTTTAATTTTATTAAAGATTTAACTGTTACTGACGATAGCGGTAAAACTGTGATCTCCCCGCTGGCAAATCCGTATATGCCTTACGACATGAATAAATTATTCAAAATTAACGGCGGCTGGGGCTGGCGCGGCGAACGTACGATTGCACGTTGGTACACGATGTATGCAACTATTATCCAGTGTCGCAACTGGCTGCCGGATGAAATCGGCGGCGTTGTCTGGCTGGCAATGGATAATGTGGCAACTTCGATTTATGTGCCGGTATATTGCTGTGTTACCGATCTTCCACAAGCTTACAAAACTCCGGGACGCCCAAACGGCTATACCACCGGATCGGCATGGTGGGCTTTCAACAGACTTGGTACACTTACAGCACAGCGATGGGGCGACATGCGCCACGATGTTGATAAAGTCTGGAACAAATGGCAGAAAGAATTATTCTTGAAACAACCCGAAATAGAGAAAAAAGCCCTTGAAATGTTTAAAGAAAATAAGCCGAAAAAGACTGTTGAATTTCTTACAAACTATACAGATAAGTGGGGAAATAAGGTTGTAAAAGAAGCCTGGCGCCTCGGCGATTTTCTCTGGACAAAGTATGATGAAAAGTTTTAGGAAATTTATGGCATTTTATAAACCATAGCATTCACATTCATTCCTGCTCCAACCGAAGCAAAGACGAAATAATCGTTTTTATTTAATATATGATTTGTTAATTTTCTTCTTATCAATAGATCAAACAAAATCGGAAGAGTTGCAACTGAATTATTTCCAATCTTTGAGATTATCATCGGCATAATATTTTTGGGGATGTTATTAATTTTAAATAATTTAAACAAGCGAGTTAGCATAGCTACATCCATTTTTTCATTTGCCTGGTGAAGAAGCACTTTTTTTATGTCCTCAAGTAATAATCCTGCTTTTTCAATACAATCTTTAGTAACTTGTGGAACCATTGTTATTGCATACTCATATAATTTTCTTCCGTTCATCTTAATAAATATCCTGTTATTTTTATAATTCGGATTATACGATATACCCATTTTAAGTAAATATGCGTTTTTTTGGGTGTCGGATCTTGTTATATGTGTGATTATCCCGACCGGTTTATCACTTTTGGTTGCTTCAAGGATAACCGCTCCGGCTCCATCGGAATATAACATGGTATCCCTGTCGTGCGGGTCTGATATCCGGGATAATGTTTCTACTCCGATAATCAGAATTTTTTTAGCATCGCCCGATTTAATAAAATAGTTTGCCTGTATCATTCCCTGAAGCCAGCCCGGACACCCAAAAGGCAAATCATAAGCAATTGTATATGGATTTTTAATACCTAATTTATATTTAATTCTTGAAGCAATACTTGG
>CBDUSJ010000394.1:0-2621 GCA_965369845.1 uncultured bacterium
AGTTGCAAAGTGAAAGAGTTAAAGGGTTGCAAAGTAAAAGAGTTAAAGAGTTGCAGAGTTACAAAGTACTTTTCCACTCAACAATTTAACAATTTAGCCATCTAACAGATTTAACAATTTAACAATTTAACAATTTAGCCATCTAACCGATTTAACAAAGAATCTGTAAAGTTAATAATATATTTAATAATTTTACAGCAAAAAATTTATTTGAATATGGAATTATTATTTCTTGCAATAGGATTAATTGCCGGATTTTTTGCAGCATGGTTTTGGGCCAGAACCAAATTTGAAAACAAATCCGGTTTGGAGCCTGACGAGGCAAACAAAATGAAGGAAGAAAACGAAAATCTTTTGATCAAAACCAGGGTTGATGACGATAAGATAAAAACATTTTCAGCACAAGCAAATGATTTTATGAACCGGATTAGAGAAAAAGAAAAAGATATAATAAATCTTACTTCCAAATTATCGGCAAAAACATCGGATTACGAACACCTTACTGAAAAACTCAAAGAGCAGAAAAATGAGATTGAGAACATCAGGGAAAAATTCACAACCGAATTCCGGAATCTGGCAAATGAAATCCTTGAAGAAAAAACCCTGAAATTTACCGAACAAAACAGAAGCAATCTCGATCAAATACTAAAACCTCTTGGCGAAAAAATTAAGGATTTTGAAAAACGGGTCGAAGAAACTTATGTGAAAGAATCGCAGCAAAGATTTTCTCTGAAAGAAGAAGTCAGACGCCTTGCCGAACTGAACCAGCAGGTGAGCCGTGAAACTCAAAACCTGACAAATGCTTTAAAAGGGCAGGCAAAAACTCAGGGAACATGGGGAGAATTAATACTTGAAAACATCCTCGAAAAATCGGGTTTGGTGAAAGATCGTGAATATTTTGTTCAGAAATCCTTTACCAACCCGGATGGAAAACGGCTGCAACCTGATGTAATTGTAACTTACCCTGGCAATAAAAGTGTTGTAATCGATTCAAAAGTTTCGCTTACAGCTTATGAAAGATTTTCATCGTCAGAAAGCAAACCCGAACAGGAAAAGGCGCTGAAGGAGCATATTCTTTCGGTAAGAAATCATATAAACGAACTTAGCTCAAAAAATTACCAGGACATTTACGATCTGAACAGCCTCGACTTTGTAATGATGTTTATGCCTGTTGAACCTTCGTACATGCTGGCTGTGCAAAACGACTCAGGATTATGGAATTATGCTTACGAAAAACGTATCATCCTTATCAGCCCAACACACCTGATAGCTGCCCTGAAAATGGTTTCAAGCCTCTGGCGTCAGGAATATCAAAGCCGGAATGTGCTGGAGATAGCGCGCCAAAGCGGCGAATTATACGATAAATTTACCGGACTCATAAATGATCTGCTCGATGTGGGCCATAGGCTGAAAGCTACACAAAAAAGCTACGAAGCATCGATGAATAAACTTAGCACAGGAAGGGGCAACCTGGTTTCAAGAGTTGAAAAAATTAAAAAACTTGGCGCCAAAACTTCTAAGGAGTTACCACAGGTTTTAATTGAACGTTCAGAAAATGAAAACTAAAATTATCAAATATCTGAGCCTGATATTAATTGCGTTTGTTTTTGCCGGCGGATGTAAGCTCGGAAACAATTTAGCATATATCAACCTTTCCGATTTGTACGAACCTGATAAAAAACCTAAAATTAACGGCATCAGGATTTTTAATGAATCTGACACCGGCACAAAAGTTTTTCTAAGATACGCACTGTCAGATCTTCAATATAAAAAACCTATCGGGAAATCGTATTACAAGGCGAAATATAAATTTGAGTACAAACTTTTTATTTCCTTCGAAAGCAATGAAATAATCGACAGCGCCGGTTTTTATCTGTCCGACTCATTATTTTATGGAATGGAAAAGGAAAAAATTTTTGATTTTAACGTAAAAGCCGATTATCCGGGAAATTACCTTCTTGAGATTGAATACTTTGATTTGAACAGCGGAGCTTCAATAAAATACCCCGAAAATATTTTTAAAGATTCGTATCAAACATCGCAATTTTATCTTCCTGTTGATGAAGAAAATGAAATTATTTTTGGAAATTACATTTCCGGGCAACAGTATTTTAAAATATTATGCGGCAATAAATCGGTAGATCAGCTTTATGTCCGGTATTTCAGGAAACATTTCCCGATAGCGCTTCCACCATTTTCAACCGAACATCAAAAAACTTTTCAATACATTGCCGATAAATTTTTCAGTATAAAAGTTACGGATCAAAAAAGCGAACTGTTAAATTTTCCCGAAAAGGGCATATTTCAATTTCTTGCTGACACATCAGGGCGAACCGGTCTGACGATTTTCAGGTTCAACGATGATTATCCTAAGCTTGAAGATGCGCCACAACTTGTTCCTCCATTAAGGTATCTGACTACAAATAAGGAATTCAAACAACTTATCAAATCTCCCGATCAGAAAATGGCGGTTGATAGTTTCTGGCTGGTTACTGCCGGAAATGAGGATCGAGCTTTGGCGTTGATAAAAAATTATTACAGTCGTGTAGAGAAAGCTAACGAGCTATTTACGTCATACCAGCAAGGATGGAAAACCGACAGAGGAATGATCTACATCATTT
>CBDUSJ010000395.1:0-2604 GCA_965369845.1 uncultured bacterium
CCGTCACGCTCGTTGGATGAATATCTTGCAGAAAGAAAAAAATGATAAACTAATGTCCTATAAAGAGAAAAAAATTGAAGTGTATTCAATTGCTCATCGAAGAGAAGTCTATCGATAATTTGTAATATTCATATTTGGTTTTATAATGTCTCGATAAGTTCTTTTATCATTTTGGTCATTTGTGGTTCGGCCAGGCTTGCCGCATCTATCACACCCTCATGAGTTATTATTTCTATTTTTCCTTCCACGCCAAGATCAGAGATCACCGAAACCGCAAAGCACGACAAACCCATGTGCTGGGCTACAATTGCTTCAGGTGCAGTTGACATTCCCACAGCATCGGCACCAATTTTCATGATATATTTATATTCCGCAGGGGTTTCGTAATTAGGGCCTGAAACAGCGGCATACACGCCAAGCTGGTAATTGATATTGTGTTTTTTGGCAATTTTCACCGCCCTATCGATAAGAGTTTGATCGTAAACCCTGCTCATATCCGGAAAACGCGGGCCAAGATCATTATGGTTTTTACCGGTCAGAGGATTACTGTTCGTAAGGTTAATATGATCTTTAACAATCATTATATCGCCAACTTTGAATGATGGGTTGGTACCACCGCTTGCATTAGAAAGAAACAGGTGTCGGATTCCAAGATGTTTCATAACCCTGATCGGAAAGGTAACTTCTTGCATAGTGTATCCTTCGTAAAAATGAAAACGCCCTTGCATGGCAACAACAGGTTTTTTCCTGATTGTTCCGAAAATAAGCCGACCACGATGTCCCTTTACTGTTGAAACCGGAAAATTTGGGATATCTTTATAAGGAATGGTATCGGTAATATTTATCTCTCTTGCGAAATTGTGCAGGCCGGTGCCAAGGATAATTCCTATTTCCGGTTTTATCGATATTTTATTTTGCAGAAACTTTACGGTTTCCTGAATTTTTTTTAACATATTCAATAATTTGTTCATTAAATTCCTGCCTGCATATTTTGTGAATTTTCACTTCGATAGGTACATAAAAAACGGGCAAATTTATAAGATACTCCGGAGTTTTCGGGATACACAAACGCATCGCATCTTTTTCGGTGGTAACAATGATTTTATTCTTAGAAAATAAATCATCAAACTTTTTTCTGATATGTTCAAGATCCCGGAAAGAATATTCATGATGATCTTTAAAATCAAGAATTTCCAGTTCCTGTGACATTTTTCTTAGGTGTTCTTCGAGAGGATAAATATTTGCAACACCTGCAAAAAGCAAAATGGAGTTTATTTTTTTTGGCAGTTCCGGGTTTAATAGTCCGGGCAGCGGTACAAATCCCCCAAATTTTATATATGAAAAACAAAGTTTTTGATGAGGTTTGGGTTTTATTAAATTTTGAAGCCTTCTTGCTGTTATCGGCGACAATATTTTATTTGTTTTTGTTACTAAGATTATATCGGCTCGTTTAGCGCCTGAACGGAATTCTCTCAAGGTTCCGGTCGGTAACGGATAATTTTCGGGATAAAGATTATGAAAATCCGTTAATAAAATTGAAAGTCCTGGTTTTACGGCCCTGTGTTGAAATGCATCGTCAAGAAGAATTACGTCAAGTTCGGGAAATTTCTTTGTCAGATTTTCAATTCCTCTTACCCTGTTCTCGTCAACAGCGATTATCAGGTCAGTAAATTTTTGTTTTAATTGTACCGGTTCATCACCAATTTCATTCGAGGCTGACCGTTTTCCTGCAAGGTAAAACCCTTTTGTGTTTCTTCCGTATCCACGGCTCAGTGTTGCAACTTTAAAATTTTTTTGCAGCAGCCGGATAAGATATTCAACGCATGGTGTTTTTCCGGTTCCTCCAACCGAAAGATTGCCAACCGAGATAACGGGGATATCAAACATTTTTGAAGAACACACTCCCCAGTCGTAAAGTTTATTACGAATCCGGCTTATAATACCGTAAAGTAATGCAAATGGATAAAGTAAAAATAATAGTGATCTCACAGTTTATAAGTAAATAATATTATTTCATCCGATTATTTCCTTACATGGTCATAATTCTGTTTATAAGGTGTTTTGAAGATTGGTTGAGAGGATGTTGACAAAATTTGATAATGGCCTTTTTACCATCATCTCTATCATGGCGTTTATTTCAAGTCTTATTTCGAACGAGGCTGAAAAAGTATTGTCGCGATTATTTTTCAGGCAAAAATACAAATAAAATTTTACTTTTGAATTTTCAGTTGAAATATATTTTATTTGATTGGGAAAAAAAATATCGTCGATCCTGATGCCAAGATTTCCAATATTCTTTATAAAAAAAGTACATTCTTCATGTGTCGATTTTTTGTTTTCCACCTGTTCGGGTAGAATTTTTTCCAGACGAGATAAATCTTTGAGAAATTCAAAAATTTTTTCCGCAGGATTTTTTAAAATAACGGCTTTGCTTATAAAACTTGTCATAATTAAAATATTGTATCATTTCCCCATGTTGACGGATTTTCCCTCCACATTTCAAGTTTTTCAAAATCAGATTCCCGGATATATCCATTTTCAAGAGCCTGAAGGATCAGGTGGTGATAATCTGCCAGGGCATATACGGGGCAGTTTGCTTGTTTG
>CBDUSJ010000396.1:0-2601 GCA_965369845.1 uncultured bacterium
AATAATCTTTTCCTTTTCTCTAAACTGAAAAGGAGACTTTTTTTTAATTTTCCGTAATGGTTTTCTCCCCTTCTCCAAATTGGAGAGAGGACTTTTTTTTTCTTTTCTTCGTAATTTTTTTCTACCCTTCTCCAATTTGGAAAAGTGATTTTTTTATTTTTTACGTAATTGTTTTTCTCCCCTTCTCCAAATTGGAGAAGGGGCCGGGGGATGAGGTTAAAAATATTTACTATCTTTGCGAAAAAATTACAACCCAAAACTTATGAAAAAATTTTACCTGACTTTACTTTTTTCAGTTTGTATCCCGCTTTTGTCATCAGCAGATGAACTGCAGGTTAAATCGTTCAAAAAATTGCCAAACGACATTTCGGCCAGGCGATTTGAAAAATTTGACGCCAACGACGAAAGATGCGCTATTGTAAAAGTCCTTACCAACCTTAAAAATCTCTCTTTTGAAAGTAACCTCGGAATAATTGCGGCAGAACAAAAAACAGGCGAATACTGGATTTATATCTCGCCGGGCGAAAGACGGCTGCGTTTTATCTGCGAAGGATTTATCCCGCTTGATTATACAATCCCGGAAAGAATAGAAGCCGGAAACGTTTATCAGATGATTATCACAAGTAAAGGGATAGCAGGCAGCGAATTTACCACAGGATTAATTTTGCTTAAAAGCAACCCTCCGGGAGCCAATGTTTATATTGACGGTGAATATAAAGGCACAACGCCATTTCAGCAGGAGTTGATGAGCGGATATTATAAATTCAGGCTAAGTAAAAAATTATTTTATGACGCCGAAGGCAGTTTTAGTGTCATTGTAGATCAGACCACCACCGAAGATATTTTGCTGAAACCAAACTTCGGTTCGGTTAAAATTACAACAACGGTTGAAAACGCAAGTGTTGCGATAGACGACCGGATAATGCCATTTACAACTCCCTGCAATATTGATTCTATCTCAAGCGGAAAACACACACTAAATCTGACCAAAGACCTTTACGAACCTTTTTCGATTGAGTTTGATATTAAGGACGAAGAAACTACCACTCTCGAGGCGGAACTCATGCCGATATTCGGGAATGTTGAGATAAACACAAATCCGGAAGCAGAAATATTTATCGACAAAAAAAATAAAGGAAGTGGTTCATGGTCCGGGATTTTACTAAAAGGGCTGCACACCATTGAAGCAAAAAAAGAAAAATATTACACCGAAACCAGGAAAATAAATATCGAGGCCGGAAAATCTGAAACCATGGAATTTATTCTAAACCCAATAATAGGTAGCATTTCGGTTATCACCGACCCCCCGGAAGCAGAAATTCTTATCAACGGTAAATCTTACGGCTTAAGCCCCAAAATTATTAACGACCTTATCATTGGAACATACACTATTGTTTTTAAAAAAGATAATTACACAACAGTTACCACACAGGCTGAAATAAAAGAAAACGAACGGACAACGGTACGCGAAAATCTTGAAAACTTTCGTGAGGCGCGCATCACCAGTACACCTTCGGGCGCCGGGATGACAATTAACGGCAAAAGTGAAGGCAGCACGCCGAAATCGCTCACGCTGCCGTTCGGGAAAAACAGCATCAGTCTTACCAAAGCGGGTTACAAAAAACTTGAGCAGCAGTTTGAAGTTACCGAACAAAAAAGCGAATACCATTTTACGATGGTTTCGGATGCCAAAGCGCTGGCAAATGTGAATTTTAAAAAATATAAGCGCAGGAAAAACTGGTGGCTGGGCGGAACAATCGTGAGCGCTGGCGTGGGTGGTTATTTTTATTACGCAGCCAACAAGCATTACGATGAGTACAAAACCGCCACCGACAACGCCACCGATTTGCACAATAAAATAAAAACCGAGGATATTATCTGGCCAACAGCTTTTGGTGTTAGCGCTGTATGTCTTGTGATGACAATTATCAACGGCAGCAAAGCCGGCAAACTGAAAAAGCAGTACGATTTGGGATTAGCGCCGGTGGGTGGTGGGGCTGTAGTAGCTTTGAAAATTAATTTCTGACCTCATCCCCCGGCCCCTTCTCCAACGACCGCAGGAAGTCCGTATGGAATTGGAGAAGGGGAGTTTCCCCCTCTCCGACGACCGCAGGAAGTCCGTATGGATTCGGAGAGGGGGTTAGGGGGTGAGGCAAAAAAATAAACTTATGAAAACAAAAAACCTAACACAAACAACAATCCTCCTCACAGCAATAATTTTCTTTGCCCTTGCCTGCGAGCGCGAATGGAACAACCCCTGGGACGAAAAATCAAATCTTGATCCCGAAGCCTGGGCGCCACAAAATCTGCAAATTGAAGCAAACTCAATTACCTCAGTTACCCTTAACTGGCAGGACAATAGCACAAGAGAGGAAGGCTTTAAAATTGAAAGAAAATATGAAGGCGGAAACTGGGTGGAAATTACAACTACCACAACTAATAACTATGAAGATAACAATTTTGAACTTAACACACAGGTTTACTACAGGATTTGTGCTTACGTAGGCTCATACATTTCTTCATTTGCTGAAAACGATTTTGATGCAACTATTCCACCGCCAACAAATCTGATTATAGAAGCCAACTCTGTTACTTCTGTTA
>CBDUSJ010000397.1:0-2600 GCA_965369845.1 uncultured bacterium
AA
The DNA here is from genome assembly GCA_965369845.1 of uncultured bacterium. GTDB lineage: Bacteria > Bacteroidota > Bacteroidia > Bacteroidales > 4484-276 > CBDUSJ01. The sequence continues at coordinate 3 of CBDUSJ010000397.1, forward strand.
AATATATTTTATTCGTATTATTAATAATTTCGTTAACTATGTGTAAAAACAAGATGCAGCAAAGCGAGGTAACAAAAATAAATATCGATGAAAACTGGAAATTCAGCCGGGCAGGTGAAAACAACCGGTTGCCTGCCACAGTTCCCGGAACTATACATACCGACCTTATGGCTAATAAAATCATAGATGATCCATATTACCGGCTTAACGAACACAAGTTGCAATGGATCGATAAAGTTGATTGGGAATACCGCACAACATTTAAAACGCCGGCGGAAATATTTGACAAAGATCATATTGAACTGATATTTGACGGGCTTGACACTTACGCTGATGTCTATTTAAACGATGAGCTTATTCTTAAAGCAAACAACATGTTCAGAACGTGGACAGTGGATTGTAAACCATTTATCAGTAAAGGTAAAAACACACTGAATATTTATTTCACATCTCCGATAAACATTGGGTTGGAAAAGCTTGAAGCAAACGGGTATCCGCTTCCGGCATCAAACGACCAGTCGGAAAACGGCGAACTTGGCGATAATAAAGTCAGCGTCTTTACACGTAAAGCGGGTTATCATTTTGGCTGGGACTGGGGGCCAAGACTTGTAACTTCAGGCATCTGGCGCCCGGTAACGCTTTGCGGCTGGGATGATGCAATAATTAAAAATGTTTATGTGGTTCAGAAAAATATTTCGGAAGATAAAGCTCAGCTTTGTGCAAAAATTGAAATAAATTCAGCAGACTTTTCTGATTATGGCCTTAACATTCTTGTAAACGGTAAAAAAGTTGCAAAGGAAAAAATCCGTACGAAACCCGGAACCTCTGTTTACAAAATCGATTTTACTATCCCGCAGCCAAAACTCTGGTGGCCAAACGGACTTGGAGAACAAAATCTTTATACGATTACCTGCGAAATAAATGAGCAGGGTGAACTTGTTGACAAAATTGATACGCAGATCGGGCTTCGTACAATTATTCTTGTTCAGGAACCTGATGAAGATGGAGAAGGGCGAAGCTTCTTTTTTGAAGTTAACGGCAGGCCGGTTTTCTGCAAAGGCGCAAATTATATTCCCAATGATGTGTTTCTTCCAAGGGTTAGCCCCGAAGATTATGAACACCTCGTTAAATCGGCGGCTGAGGCAAATATGAACATGCTGAGAGTTTGGGGAGGCGGTGTGTATGAAAACGATATTTTTTATGACCTATGCGATAAATACGGTATTCTGGTATGGCAGGATTTTATGTTTGCCTGCAGCATGTATCCGGGTGGTGAGGCTTTTTTTGATAATGTAAAACAAGAAGCTGTTGACAATGTGAAAAGACTGAGGAATCATCCATGTATTGCCCTGTGGTGCGGAAATAATGAGATAGAAGGAGCATGGGGTGAATACGAAAAAGGGAGGGGCTGGAAGTGGAAAGAAAGATATACTCCGGCTCAACGAAAAGAAATATGGGCGAACTACGACACTGTGTTCCACCGGATTTTACCCAAAGTAATAAAAAACCATACCGAAGGACAGTTTTACTGGCATTCATCACCATCTGCCGGAATGGGTAAACTTGCATCATACACCACAAATTCTGGCGACATGCACTACTGGGGAGTATGGCACGGGCAACATCCTTTCAGTGATTTCAGAGTCTATAAAGCGCGTTTTATGAGTGAATACGGATTTCAGTCGTTTCCCGAATTTAAAACCGTAAAACAATACACAATTCCATCTGACAGGGATATTAAATCTGAGGTGATGGCTTCGCACCAGCGCAGCGGAATAGGAAACCTCAGGATTGAAAAATATATGGAAAATGATTATATTATTCCCGATGACTTTGAACAGTTTTTGTATGTTGGCCAGCTACTACAGGCTGAAGGAATTAAAATGGCTATTGAGGCGCACCGTACTGCAATGCCATACTGCATGGGGACATTATACTGGCAGATAAACGATTGCTGGCCGGTGGCTTCATGGTCAGGTATCGACTATTTCGGCAGATGGAAAGCTCTTCATTATTTTGCTAAAAAAGCTTTTAAAAATGTAATTGTTGCAACAGCAGAAGAAGATGATAAACTCAAAATATGGATTGTTTCGGATTTTAATGAAAAAATGAATGCTACTCTTAAATTAAGGCTAATTGATTTCGATGGAAAAAAATTATGGGAAAAATCAACAGACATAAAAACCCCACAAAACAGCGCTAAACTGTATGAAGAAATTCCGTTAGGCCAACTGATGAAAAAGGGAAATAAAAATGAAATGGCGCTTGTTACCGATTTGATTGTGAACAACCGGCTTTATGAGAGAGACATACACTATTTTGCCAAGCCCAAATATCTGACATTATCTGAGCCCGGTTTGAAGATAAAAATAACCGAAGAAAAAGAAAACTTTAAAATTGACCTGACTGCCTCCAAACTAGCGAAGAATGTTTTTCTTAGTTCTGAAAATTCTGATGGCCGCTTTTCAGATAATTATTTTGATATATTGCCGGGGCAACAAGTGAACATCACTTATCCGAAGTTGTGTTCTCTAAGTGATTTCGAGTCAGGTTTAAAAGTAATGCATTGGCAGCAAACTATAGGCAAATGATGACTAA
>CBDUSJ010000398.1:0-2528 GCA_965369845.1 uncultured bacterium
ATAAAAATAACCTTGAGGTAGTTATGGAAGGCTGGGATGGAAACACTGTTCAACAAACTATTATATTCGATACAACAACAATAAGCAACAAAGATACAGGCGATTTTTATAATCCATACATGGTTGTTTACAAAGGTGAGGCACAATTAAACGAGGATTATGAATACAAGCTATTTATAAAAAACACAAAATCGGGTAACGATTCAATATCATCGAGCACCAAACTCGTACATGATTTTAGTATATTAAAACCCAATTCAGGCTCAAAAGCTTCATTTACCAGTGAAAATCCAAAACCTTTCAAGTGGTATTCAGCCAAAAACGGAAGGAGATATGAACCGGTGATAAGGTTTCATTATTATGAAGTACCTTATGACAAAAGTGATACAATTCCAAAATATCTCGATTGGTATCTGAGTATTCAGATGTCTGCAACAATCCTTGGAAGTGAAGAAATGGATGTTTATTACGGGAATACATTTTTTAGCATTGTTGAAAATAACCTTGATAAGAATTTTGTTGGGATACGCCTTGCCGGCAAGGTGGATTTTATTATTTCGGTTGCAGGCGACGAATACAATACCTATATGGAAGTGAATGCTCCCACAAGCAGCATAGTGCAAGAAAGGCCGGAATATACAAATATTGAGAATGGAATAGGGTTGCTTTCAAGTCGTTATCAAAAGTTAAGATCGCTGGATCTTTCACCTCAATCAGAATACGAATTAATAAGTATGGATCTTGAGTTTGTGAGTTGGTATTAGCTCTTTAATACTTTGATGTCGGAAGACAGAAGACCGCAACCAGTAATCAGTAACCAGCGACACGAAGTTAGCCCGTATGGGCAACCAGTAACAATTTAGGCATTTCAAACTTTTACATCTGACCTCGTAGTATCATCATTTTTTCCTGTGTTCTTTTCTAAGCAGATCATTAATTGTTTTAACCGGATTAAAAGTAATTATCGGTGTTTCCACAAAAATTGTGATCCAGTTGGCCATAGCGCCGTTCCAAAGTCCCGGTAATTCCTGGGCTTTTAGCTTACGGCCGTCTTTTGATTTTATTGAAATAAATCCGGTTGTCGTATCAATATACTGTTTAAGATCAAAGCTTTTTCCCTTGTAATCTTTAACCGAACAAACGAGGTCAACAGGGTTAAAATGTGTTGCTTCGGTAACTTTTTGGCTTTGCTCGGAGTTGTTCAAGTCGATTTGCGATGATTCAACAATTTGGAGGGATACATCTCCTTGTTCGTTCCTGAGCCAGAATGGGCCGCCGCCGGGTTCACCCTCATTTTTCACCATTCCACAAATCCTGATAGGCCGGTTCATTTTATTGAATAAATAATCTGTTTTTTCCTTTCTGTCCATTTTTCCATATCCCTCATCAATCTTGATGAATAAATCTTTTACCGCAAAATTGGCAATTTGTTTTAACTCTTCTTCATCAGGATTTCCGTTTTCAAGCCGGATGAGATATTCGTTTGACTTACTCTGTAATTTTAACAATAAACCGCCAATAACTTTTTTGTAAAGATAAGTTTGCTCTTTCAGGCGGTCGGGGATAATATTGTCAATATTTTTAATAAATATTATTTCTCCATTCAAATCGTTAAGGTTTTCGATAAGAGCGCCATGCCCTCCCGGACGGAATAAAATCCTCCCATCATCTTCACGAAACGGTTCGTTTTGCATATCAACGGCAATAGTGTCGGTTGAAGGTTTCTGAATTGAATAGCTAATTTGATACTCTACCCCAAAATATTTTTCATATCTGCCTTTAACCTGTTCGATAGTTGTTTTAAATTTTTTCTTATGCTCGGGCGAAACGGTAAAATGGATATACACTTTATCCTCATTATTCTTTGAATAAACAGCTCCTTCAACAAGGTGTTCTTCGATCGAAAAACGTGAATAATTTTCATACTGATGAAATTTCAGCAACCCTTTTGGACGTTTGGCATATCCTAATCCTTTTTCCGTTAAGAGGTATTCGATGATCTTTACATATTTCTTTTCGCTAAGAAGTTTTTCGAAGTCGTAACCATTTTTTAACAATGCCTCTTTTAGGTCGTCAATAAAGGCAAAATTCCTGATCTCACTGAAAAAATTATAAACAGAGTTAAAACTTTTATCGTCTGTAAATTTTTTATAATCTTCTTCAGCGCCCTTATACGACTGCATAAATTCGAACAGATGCCTGAACATTCTGCTTGCAGCCCCCGAAGCCGGAACAAATTTCAGAACTTTATGATTTTTTATTTCATCATTAAAATAATTTGAAAGCGCAATAGCTTCGTTTTTACCGAACACAATAATTCCGTTATCTTTTGTGGCGGGAGCAACAAGTTTTACAAACGGGAATCCATTTCGGAAATTTTCAATCTGACGTTCAATTTCGTTCTGCGAAATACCCTTTGATTTTATTTGTTCAAGGTCTTTGGTGTTTAGCATAATTCTTCTTTTTTGGTTTATTTTATGTATTTTTTTCGTGCATTTGCTCTTTTTCCGACCTTGGAGATACTTATT
>CBDUSJ010000399.1:0-2525 GCA_965369845.1 uncultured bacterium
TCACCAAAAATATTAAAGCAGTAATTTTTGATTGGGGCGATACTATTATGCGCGACTTCGACTTGCCCGGTCCAATGGCTGAATGGGACAAGGTAGAATGGATTCCCGGCGCCGAAGAGGCATTAAAAAAATTGCACGATAATTTTATTTGTATTATCGCAACAAGCGCAAATCATTCCGACACCAAATCTATGATCGCTGCTTTAAAGCGTGTGGGAGCTGAGAAATATTTTCATCATTTTTTCTCTTCAAAAGACCTGGGTTATCAAAAACCCGACCCCAGTTTCTTTATTTCAATCACTGATAAAACCGGGCTACACCCGGAAGACTGCATCATGGTAGGCAACTTTTATGAAAAAGATATTACCGGTGCTAAAAAGGCAGGAATGGTTACTGTTTTTTTCAATGAAAATAAAATATCCGGCAACTTTCCCGACGCTGATGTAATTATTTTCCGTATGGATGAGTTAGTTGAAGAAATTGGAAATTAGAAATTAGAAATGTTAAATTAGAAATTAGAAATGTTAAAATCTCAAATCGTAAATCTCAAATCGTAAATCTCAAATCGTCAATCATCAATCATAAATCTCAAATCTTAAATCCAAATTCTTAAATCTAAATTCTTAAATCATAAATCTTAAAACTAAACTCTTTATAATGAACACCTTCTTAAAAACCACATTGATAATTTTTTTGTTCCTTCCGGGAATATTGAATTCACAGGAAAAATTTCCTAAAAATATTTTCAGAGCGCCTGTGGACTGCACTATGCTCCTTTCCGGCACATTTGGCGAATTACGGAATACTCATTTTCATTCGGGCATCGATATAAAAACACAGGGCGTTCAGGGTAAAAAACTGTATGCCATTGCTGATGGCTATGTGTCAAGGATCAAAATTTCTCCTGACGGATACGGAAAAGCAATTTACATCGAGCACCCGAACGGATACACCTCTGTTTATGGCCATTGCAAAAGTTTCAACGGCAAAATCGATAAATATATAAAAACCGAGCAATACAAACGTGAAAGTTATGCGGTGGATCTGTATTTAAAAAAAGATAAGTTCACAATAAAAAAAGGCGACATCATTGCTTACTCAGGAAATACAGGAAGGTCGATGGGACCGCACCTGCATTTTGAAATCAGAAAAACCGACGGGCAAATACCCGTTAACCCCTTGCTTTTCGGTTTTCCGGTAAAAGATTACATCCGGCCTAAAATTCTCAAATTAAAAGTTTATCCTTCTGGAAACTATAGCCTTGTTAACGGAATTAATTTTCCCTCAGAATACGAAATGGCCGGCTGGGGCCCGAAATACAGATTGAAAACCGGCGACACAATAAATGTATCCGGGCATATTTATTTTGGGATACAAACACATGATGTTTTGAACAATTCACCTAATCACAACGGCGTTTACTCTATCAGCCTTTTTATTGATTCTGTTCTTGTTTATTCGCATAAGATGGATGAAATACCATTTTCCGAGTCGCGCTATATTCTGAGTTTTATTGATTATCCTCATTATATTAAAACAAAAAAACGATTTCAAAAAACACGCATAGCGCCAAACAACCGGCTTTCGGTTTACGATTCGGTTCAAAATCACGGCATAGTTGAATTTTTCGATGATCAGCTCCATGAAGTTTTTTACATTATAAAAGATGCAAATCACAATGAATCGAAGCTGACTTTCTATGTAAAAAGTTCTCCTCCTGATTTTACTGAGATTTTAACGAACGGTTCAATACCAAAAAATGAAAAATTATTCCGGTACGACAGCGAAAATATTTTCGAAAATGATAATGTCAAACTCGTTGTGCCTGAAGGAGCGCTTTATGACGATTTATCTTTTGAATATCTGCTGGAAGAAAAATATCCCGAAACATTTTCCGCCGTTTTTCATATTCACAATCAATATACTCCTTTACAAAAATACTGTACCCTGAATATTAAGCCCGAAGCAGTCACGGAAGATTTGAAAGATAAAGTCCTGATAGTTAGAATTTCGGATGAAAATGATGATTTTATCGCGATGGGGGGAAACTGGAAAGGAAACTACCTGCAAACTGAAATCAGGGATTTTGGCAGATATACTGTGGCAGTTGACACAATCCCGCCGGAAATTGTGCCGGTAAATATCTATCCGGGTAAAAATATTAAAAAACAGTACACTATAAAAATCAGGATTGATGACGAGTTATCGGGTATAAAATCATATCGCGGCACGATGAACGGAAAATGGATATTAATGGAATATGACCCGAAAAATGAACTGCTTATTTACCATATCGATAACCATACAGGGAAAGGAAAAAACATTTTCAAACTTGTTGTTACCGACAACAGGAGCAATGAAAATATTTACGAGGCTAAGTTAATCAGATAACTACTCTGTTCAGAAATAGTGAGCTAAAGTTAGAAGCGAAGCAAGTCCGTATGGATGCCTAAAGTGAGCTAAAGTTTGAAGCGAAGCGAAGCAAGCGACACGAAGTTAGCCCGCATGGGTCCGTATGGATGCCT
>CBDUSJ010000400.1:0-2520 GCA_965369845.1 uncultured bacterium
ACCCCGTTGGATTTTTTACAACTGGGGTCATGCTTCGCTATCGGGATCTCCGCTTTGCTTCGACATTAAACCATTCAACTCCCGATACGCTTTACCCCGTTGGATTTTTTACAACTGGGGTCATGCTTCGCTATCGGGATCTCCGCTTTGCTTCGACATTAAACCATTCAACTCCCGATACGCTCATGCTTCGCTATCGGGATCTCCGCTTTGCTTCGACATTTAACTATTATTAAAACTTAAAATTAAAAGTAACAGACGGCACTATTTGAAACAAAGAAAGTCGTACTGCTTCGGTTTTAGTCGGGTCGTTCTCGTTTTCACGAAAAGTAATCGTGTAAGCATTTTTGCGTGCATAAACATTGTAAATTGAGAAATTCCAGCTCGATTGAAATTTTGCAGTTTTCTTGCTCAAAAGTGTAGCGCCAATATCCAGACGGTGATAAGCCGGCATCCGGTAACCGTTTCGTTCGGTATATAGGCTTACTGTTTGTCCGTCAACCTCGTATTTCCCACTTGGGAACGTAACTGCATTTCCGGTGTTATAAACCCATGTGGCCGAAAATGTCCATCGATTGCTTAATTCAAATATTCCTACTATTGAAACATCATGCGTTCTGTCTTGCTTTGCCGGATACCAGGCGTCATTATTAATTTCATCAAACTTTCTTTCTGTTTTCGATAAAGTATAACCAATCCAGCCATTCAGCCTGCCGAATTTCTTTTTGATAAAAAATTCTATGCCGTACGCCCTTCCTTTACCAAAAACAAGCTGTGATTCAACTTTTTCATTCAATAAAATATCAGCGCCGTTTTTATAGTCAATCTGATTTTGCATATTTTTATAATACACCTCAACAGATGTTTCAAACGTATTATCTTTAAAATTTCTGAAATAGCCCAAAGCTACCTGGTCCGAGATTTGAGGTTTTATTATGTTGCTGCATGGCAGCCACAGGTCTGTGGGTGAAGATGATGTTGAATTGGAAAGCAGATGAATGTACTGGTAATTTCTGGCATAAGACGCTTTGACCGAGCTTTTTTCGTTAAGCATAAAATTTGCAGAGATACGCGGTTCAAGACCCCAGTAATTTTTTATGATTTCTCCGCTTGTATATTTTGTTGTATCAATAATTTCGTCTTCATCATCAAAAGTATAAACATCGCCAGGGCCTAAAGCAGTAAACATAGAATAACGTAACCCGTAATTCAATTTCAATTTTTGAGTAACATTTAGTTCGTCGGAAATATAAGCAGCGCTTTCAAGAGCATATTTTTTATCAATAATTTTATCATTAATAAAACTATCATCGCTTGCGGAGATTTCACCGGGCATAAAAGTGTGATAAATAATATTTAAGCCGAATTTTAATGTGTTTTTAGGATTGATGTAATACTGAAAATCTTCCTTCAGATTAACATCCCTAATACCTGAACTAATATCTATCAGATTATCAAATCCCTGAATACTGATAACATAATTATAGTCGCTGTAAATTAATGAGCTGTTCAAAAACAGTTTATCGTTGAACAGATGATTCCATCTTAAAGTTGCTGTTGTATTTCCCCAGTTAAAGCCGAACCTGTCGGCAAAAGCAAAAACATCTCTTCCAAAATAGCCAGAAAGAAAAATCCTGTCTTTTTCTCCAAGACGATAATTAGCTTTTGTATTGAGGTCGTAAAAATAAAGTTTGGTGCTTTTTTGTAATTCATTTGAAGAAAAATTCAGGAAAATGTCGGCATAAGTTCTTCTTCCTGAAATAATAAATGAACCTTTGTCTTTTACAATCGGCCCCTGAATATTCAAGCGGGAAGCTATCGTGCCTATTCCCCCCGAAACCTCAAACTTTTTCGAGTTGCCTTCATTCATTTTTACATCCAGCACAGAAGACAAGCGTCCTCCGTATTCGGCAGGCATACCGCCCTTTATCAATTTCACGTCTTTGATGGCATCTGAATTAAACACCGAGAAAAAACCGAGTAGGTGGGAGGCATTGTAAACCGGAGCTTCATCGAGCAAAATTAGATTTTGGTCGACTCCGCCACCGCGAACGTAAAAACCGCAATTTCCTTCACCTGCCGAATTAACTCCCGGCAATAATTGAATAGTTTTTAAAATATCTTGTTCTCCGAAAATTACAGGAATAACTTTTACTTTCTTAACATTTATTTTAACCATGCTCATTTCCGATGATTTGATGTTTTCATCGGCAGATTTTGCGGTTACAACAACCTCTTCGAGTGTGGTTGCCGATTCGGCCAATTCAATGTTTTGTTTTATATTTTGATAAAGATCTAATGTGATTTCCTGTGGTTTGTAGCCAATAAAACTATATTTCACAGTGTAAGTTCCGGCGGGGATTGTTAAAGAGTAAAATCCGTAAACATTGGTGGTGGTTCCTACTAAAAGCTCTTTAATGAATATTGTAGCGCCGATTAATTCCTCGCCCGTTGAAGCATCTTTAACATGTCCGCTGATCGTACGTTTTTCCTGGGCCGAAATGATATTAAAAGATATAA
>CBDUSJ010000401.1:0-2493 GCA_965369845.1 uncultured bacterium
AACTCCCACATCAGTTGCAATGTAGATTGCAGAATTGACAGAAGGGTCAATAATAATATCGTTAATCGGAGCTTCGGGCAGGTCGCCTGATATATCTGACCAGTTTTCACCAAGGTCTTCGGTGCGATAAATATGAGGAAGGTAATCATCGTAACGATAACCTGAAAAAGTAACATAAGCAACATTTTCATTATAAGGATCAGCAGCCACACGAGTTACCCAACGTTCCGGTAATTCATCCGAAATCTTTGTCCAGTTGCCGCCATCATTCTGACTTACCCAAACATTGCCATCGTCAGTACCTGTGTAGATTATTTGTGTATTCACAGGCGATACAGAGATTGTGGTGATGGTTCCGTAAACCAAATTGCCGGAACCGGCGCCGTTGCTCAGGTCGGGTGAAATCGCTTGCCAGCTTACTGCCCTGTTTGTGGATTTATACAGACGGTTGCCACCGAAATAAAGTGTCGATGGGTTTTGAAGATTGAAAACTACAGGTGACATCCAGTTGAAACGATCTGAATAACTTATGCCGCTTGTAGCCGACACAAATGAAGAACCGCCATTAGTCGATCTGCCTAATCCGCCATATTGATATTCAGCATAAACATAATTATTATTCTCAGGGTCAACCAAAACATAAAATCCGTCGCCGCCATAGATACCAGTCCAGTCGTCGGCGCTACCGGTCATAGTTCTGATTGTTCCATTATCCTGTGTTCCTCCGTAAAATCTGCTCGGGTACGAATTGTCAACTTCTGATGTATAAAATTGTGTAATTGGAAGATTTTCAAGATGAGTAAAAGAACTTCCTCCGTTTTGGGAAATATAAACCCCGCCGTCGTTTCCGAGCACAACAAAATTATTATTTAACGGATGCGCGTTTAATCCATGCTGATCGACATGAACATACCAGCCTGAGATGTTCGACCACGAATTGCCTCCATTTGAACTTTTGTAAAGATCGAATCCGATTCCGTAAACAATATCAGGATCTGTCGGGTCAACCCTGATACGTCCGAACCACCACCCGTAAGAAGCAAAAATATAGCTCAATGCCCCATCGTTTACGCGGTTCCAACTATCTCCATTGTTTGTGGTTTTATAAACTCCGTCAAAATAACCGATCTTATCGGCATAAATTGTATATAAAATTTCAGGGTCGGATTGTGAGATAGATACTCCGATTCGTCCGACATTTGGCGAAGGAGACGGAAGTCCGTTTGTTAGTTCCGTCCAGTTATTTCCTCCGTCATAAGTTCTGTACAAGCCGCAGGTAGGTCCTCCGTAACTTCTGCGGGACGGTCTTCTGACTCTTTCCCACATAGCGGCATAAATTGTGTCGGGATGTTCGGGGTGAATTACAATATCGATAGCCCCCGTAGAATCGGAAAGAAAAAGAACGTTTTCCCATGTTGTTCCGCCGTTTGTTGTTTTAAAAACGCCCCTTTGGTCATTATTTGAAAAGAGCCTGCCCATGGCTGCAACATAGCAAATATCCGGATTTGCCGGGTGAACAACAAGCCGGCCAATACTTCCGCTTTCATCCAAACCAAGATGAATCCATGAATTACCCCCGTCATCCGACCTGAAAATTCCCAGTCCGTCGTAAGCCAGCGAGCCCCCGCCGGCATTAGCTTCTCCTGTGCCCACATAAATAATCTCCGGGTTTGATGGTGCAAGGGCGACATCTCCAATCGACAAACTCGGCTGATCGTCAAATATAGCTTCCCAACTTGCACCGCCGTCTTCAGTTTTGAATACACCGCCCGAAGCAGCGCCGACATAAAAAATATCCATATTATCAGGGTGCATTGCCACTGCTGAAATCCGGCCTCCGGTGTTGAGAGGCCCGACAAATTCCCACGAAACACCTTTGTTGCCTGATTTATATCTTTCTTTAAATTCATTAGCCTGATCGATGGCATCTTTGTAAGCCTCATAATTGATCTGACCTTGTGGAAACGCACGTTGCCGGAAAAACCAGTCGTGTGGTTTTTTCTTAATTGATTTTTCTTAATTACTGCTGTTGTCGTTATTTAAAGTGAGAATGATTAAAAGCAGAAACAGACAAACAAGAGTGGTGGCAGTAAATAGTTTTTTCATGATAAAAATTTTGTAGTTAAAAATCAGATGCCTTTTTAATTTTGTAAAGATAACATTATTTTTATGAATTAACCTTTGTAAAAATAATTCCAATGTTTCTTTACCATAATGCCAATCCCTATCGGGATTATTTTTATCAAAATAAAATCGCAGAGCGATGAAATTATGGTAAAAACAAAAGCAACACCACCACAAAACCAAAACAGCGTGGCTGCGACAGAACTGAGTCGCTATTTATTTTCCTTTCTTGTTACCCACCCCCAGCCCCTCCCTGCAAGCAAGGATGGGAGTAAATCCCTCCCTATTCGTAGGGAGGGTTTGGTGGGTAACAAAAAATCGCAGAGCGATGAAATTATGGTAAAAACAAAAGCAACACCACCACAAAAC
>CBDUSJ010000402.1:0-2486 GCA_965369845.1 uncultured bacterium
AAATGATTATCAATCTGTTATAGGTTTTTATCGGAAAATAATAGTGACACTTTTTAATATCGAATAAATAATAATAAATATCGAATAAAGAAATAATATCCAAATAATCAGATTATTAAGGGCATGCTTTACTTCTTCATTCTTTATTCGATGCCTGCCCTGTAACGTTTACCCTGTAACGAAGTGTACAGGGAAGTGTACCAGGGTTCGATATTCATTATTTTTGGTGTCATTGATATTTCCTATGAGTTAAGGAAATCTGAAGCTACATTCTCCCTTTTGGTTGATAGATGATGTATGGTGGCCTCAATGGTATGCTTGTCTCTATCATTATAAAAAATTGAAAGACAAAAAACTTTCTCATTCATCAATTTTACCGTAATCAATTTCTTTGATCAGCTTGCCGTTTTCATCCCAGAATTTCCATTTACCTTTTCTTTCTCCATTTTTATAATATCCCTGGTAGTATTTTTGTCCGTTCTCGTGCCAGGTAATAGTTTTTCCCTCGTTGATATTTTTTTTATAATACCCTTCGCTCCACCTGTTGCCGTTGTTGTAATACGAAATCCATCTTCCGTTTTTCATGCCGTTTTTATATTCGCCTTCCATTCTAATCTGGCCGTCAGGGTAAAAAAACTCCTCCTTTACGAGGGCCTTATCCACACCTTCACCTTTGTAAAATCTTACAACCTTCGGCGTTCCATCGGCATAGGTTTCAACAATAATTTTATCCAGACCGGCATTACATCCGGCAATAAATACTATTAAAACCACAAATAAAAACCTGTAGATTCTCATTTTATTAAAATAAATTATCTGTTAAATAATAATCTTTTACCTTTTTCTGATTCATCAAAAACTCCATTGTTAAACACAAGATATCCGTTTACAAAGGTATGAGTAATTCCGGAACTAAAAGTTGTTCCTTCGAATGGCGACCAACCGCACTTGTACAGGATGTTTGACTTTTCAATTTTCCACGGATCATCTGCATCAAAAATAACTAAATCCGCATAGTATCCTTCACGAATATAGCCCCTTTTTTCAATTTTAAAACATTCGGCCGGCGCATGACACATTTTTTCAACTATTTTTTCGAGCTTTATTTTTCCTGCTTTATAAAGTTCGAGCATTGCTACAAGAGAATGTTGCACGATTGGCCCGCCCGATGGCGCTTTAAAATATGAATTTTGCTTTTCATCAAACGTGTGGGGAGCATGGTCGGTGGCAATTACGTCAAGTTTATTGTTTAGCAAAGCTCCAAAAAGCGCTGCCTGGTCTTCGGCTTTTTTTATTGCAGGATTCCATTTTATCAAAGTACCCTTTTTTGCATAATCACTTTCATTAAACCAGAGATGGTGAATACAAACTTCTGCTGTAATTTTTTTATCCTTCAAAGGAATTGTATTATCGAAAAGCTCAGTTTCCCGGCCGGTTGACAAATGCAAAACGTGCAGGCGTGTTCCGTACTTTCCGGCTAAGTTCACTGCAAGTGAGGACGACTTGAAACATGCCTCTGCGCTTCGTATTTCAGGATGATAATTTACCGGAACATTCTCACCGTATTTTTCTCTGTATTTTTTAATATTTTTTCTGATGATATTTTCGTCCTCGCAATGAACAGCAACCAAGACCGGTGCATTTTTAAAAATTTTATTAAGAGTTTCCAAATTATCGACAAACATATTTCCGGTGGAAGACCCCATAAACACCTTAATACCGCATACGGTAGCAGGGTTTGTTTTTAAAACTTCATCCAGATTATCATTGGAAGCTCCTATATAAAATGAGTAGTTTGCCAGGGATTTTTCTGCTGCAAGATGATATTTTTCTTCGAGCAATTGCTGGGTTAAGACATTCGGGATAGTATTCGGCATTTCCATAAATGATGTTATCCCTCCGGCAACCGCAGCTTTACTTTCCGTAAAAATATCAGCTTTATAGGTAAGCCCCGGTTCACGAAAATGAACATGGTCGTCAATTACGCCAGGAATTAAATATTTTTCGCCGGCATCAATAATTTCATATCCGCGATAATTGGAGAGATTCAATTCCGACATTCCCTGAACAACCCTTTTTATTAGTCCGCCACTTATTACAACAGAACCTTTGAAAATCCTGTTTTCATTTACTATCAGTGCATTTTTTATAATATACTTATTTTTCAATTCTAATAATTTTGGGTTCTACAAAAAACGCTGTGGAGTTAATTTTTTCAGATTTAATTATTTTATACGAAAATCAATTTTACGCAACAAAAGTAGTAATTCATTTATTATTCAATAATAGGCGATTTAAACCTGATTTCTTTTCCGAAAATTATTTCCGGATTAAAAACCCGACATTTGGGGCAAGGTTCAAAAATATTTGCAAGCGGAAATTCATACTTCCTGACACTATAAATGATTATCAATCTGTTATAGGTTTTTATCGGAAAATAATAGTGACACTTTTTAATATCGAATAAATAATAATAAATAACGAAT
>CBDUSJ010000403.1:0-2473 GCA_965369845.1 uncultured bacterium
ATGCTGTTTTATAATACCGGAAAGGTGGGTTTGGCAGGTCAGGATGTAATAGAGACTTCAATTAGGGATATTAATGTTTACAGGCTTTTTTATAGATATCCGGATTTACAGATCACTCAAGATACAATTTTTTTATACTGTATTGTAGCTCACCTGAAAGCAGGGACATCCTCGTCCGATAAAGCCCAAAGGGCAGCAATGGCTGAGCAGATAATGGATTATCTTACGAACAATCAGATAGAAAATTATTGTATGCTGATGGGCGACCTGAACCTCCAGAACAGCAATGAGCAGGCCTGGCAGTTGCTGACAAATTATTACAATCCCATGTATGATTTTTCCGATCCTGTTCAGATGCCCGGCAACTGGCATGCAAATCCGGCGTTTGCTTCTGTTCACACACAATCGACACATCTAAACTCAAATGGTTGTGCTGCAGGCGGGGGTATGGACGACCGTTTTGACTTTATTCTTTTAGGGAACAAATTCAGCACCCTTGCGGGAAAAATGAACTACATCGAAGGTTCTTATGAAATCCCCGGGCAGGACGGTTTGCATTTTGATTCTTCAATTATTGACCCTCCTAACTACAGCGCTCCCGAAGAAGTAATTTCCGCATTATACGAAATATCGGATCATCTGCCTGTTATAACCGAGCTAAAGGTAATTCCCGGCTCAGCGCAATATTGTGCGCAACTGTTTTTTTCAGAATATGTTGAAGGCACAAATAATAATAAAGCGCTTGAGATTTACAACCCAACCGATAATATTATCGACCTGTCGGGATACAGGCTGGCGAGGTATGCCAACGGCAGCACTGAAGCAGACTGGATAAACCTTGGCGGAACATTGGATCCGAAGAAAACTTATGTTGTTGTTGTCGATAAACGCGACCCGAACGGAACGGGCTACAATACGCCGGTTGATTCGGCATTACAGGCTTTAGCCGATACATTTCTTTGCCCTGATTATAGTGTAAATAAAACAATGTATTTTAACGGAAATGATGCTATGGCGCTTCAAAAATCCAACGGCGAGCTTCTCGATTTAATAGGCAAGATAGGGGAGAACCCGGGAGCCGGATGGACAGATGATTCATTATGTGTGGCCGGCCCTTTTACAGATGCCTGCGGGGCAGTGCCATGGACACAGAATCATACTCTCGTGAGGAAATTCAATGTTCGGGGAGGCTTGTCGTATAATCCGGAGTTTTTTAACGTTGCCCTCGAATGGGACACACTGCCGGTAAACACCTTCGACAGCCTCGGATTTCACCGTTGCAGTTGTAATTCGGGATTGCCGCAAAGCTGGGAAGTTGTTCCGACAATGATTTCTCACATTATTACAATTCCTTTGTCGGTTGCTCCTTTATTAAATGAACAGCCCCTGAATCCCGGTGATTATATCGGCGTGTTTTATAAAACAGGACTGATTGAAAAATGTGGCGGCTTTGCCGAATGGACAACACAGGAAAATATTGCTGTGGTTGCTTACGGCGATGATGAATTAACTCCTGAAAAGGATGGTTTTACTGAAGATGAAAATTTTATCTGGAAAGTTTTTTCCACCCAGGATTATTTATCTTTTTATGCTGATGTTGAATATGACCCGTCTTTACCGGATACAAACGGTAAGTTTATTACTTTCGGATTGTCTGCCCTGACTAAGCTGAAGTCCTTTTCTCCGGAAACCCAAAATATTTTGCTTTCGCAGGGATGGAGTGGAATTTCTTCATGTCTGATCCCTAAGTGGAAAAATATTGAAGAAATGTTTTCAGATATTTCAGATGAACTGATCATTCTGAATAATGATGAAAAAATTTATTTCCCGGAGCAGGGGATAAATACTCTTATCGACTGGGAAACGCATTCGGCATACCAGATTAAACTTAATGCCGCAGTAACATTTATTATTGAAGGAATTCCTGAAACAGATAAAACAATCACTCTTAAACAGGGTTGGAATTTTTTCCCGGTCATCAGTTCCGTGCCGGTATCATGTGAGAGTATTTCTTCGAACCTAAGTCAGCAACTTATTTTAATAAAAGAAATTGCCGGGTACAAGGTGTTTTGGCCCGAAAAGAATATTTCAAGCCTAACAGAATTATTACCCGGAAAAGGATATTTCCTGAAGGTAAATAACGCATGTCAGTTTACTTTTGAATAGGATACTCTCCGAAAGTTTAAAACTTTTGGAGAGTTAATCAACCGATTTCACCCAAGACCAACAAAATATTAACCGCTACCATTCACCGATCACCAATCACTAATCATTATTCACTAATCACTATTCACTAATCACAAATCATTATTCACTAATCACAAATCATTATTCACCACTCACCAAAAACTTCAATATCATCCGGCACACCGTATCCCCATTTGTCCATTGTGAACTTACAATTTTCTACTATTGTATCTAATTCTGATTTAGAGATGCAATAATTATTTTTCCGATAGCTCTTCTTAGAATC
>CBDUSJ010000404.1:0-2295 GCA_965369845.1 uncultured bacterium
CTGCACTCGAAAAAAATGATTTTAACGTAACGATTGTTGAGGATGCCGACGATAAAGAAATTGAAGATGCCATCGATAATTTTATAGAAGAATACGGACTTAAACCCGACAACCGGTTGCTCGTATATTTTGCCGGACATGGCCATACCATGAAAGCGCAAGATGGGCGCCAAATTGGCTACATTGTACCTGCCAATGCACCGCTGCCTGATGTGAACAGCAACCAGTTTCACCGGAAAGCCATCAGTATGCGTAAGTTCGACGTCTGGGCCAGGGATATACTCTCCAAGCATGCCTTGTTTTTATTCGATGCATGTTTTTTCAGGCAGCCTGTTTAACCTGAGCAGAGCCGTTCCAGCAGCTATATCGTACAACACAAGCAAACCAGTAAGGCAATTTATTACCTCGGGCAGCGCCGAAGAAGATGTGCCGGACCGCAGCCTGTTCAGGGAGTATTTTGTAAAAGCGATCACATCCGGCGATGCCGACGCCAACAACGACGGCTACCTTACCGGCAGCGAGCTGGGAAATTACCTATTTGATAAGGTGACTAATTATTCGTACGACCAGCAGCACCCACAGTCTGGAAAAATCCGCGATCAGTACCTTGACAAAGGTGACTTCGTGTTTTTGCTCGACAGCAGGCACATGGAAACCATACAAACCACGAGTGTATCCATTACCGAAGAAAAACTCACCCGCTACGGCAGCATTGAACTCACCACCGAAATCTCGGGCAGCCTTTACCTCGATGGCACTTATTTGAAAAACATTAACAAAAACACAATAGTAACTTTAAACGACATTCCCACCGGCACGCATAAGATTAAAATAACCGGCGACAATAACTGGAGCAAAAGCATAAACATTACAAAAGGCAACACAACAAACATTACTGCCGAAAAACCGGCAAGCATTTTGCCAACCGAAAGTTATGCATCCAAATCCGGCACCTTTACCGATTCTCGCAACGGACAAAGATATAAATGGGTACGAATAGGAGATCAAACATGGATGGCAGAAAACCTGAACTATGAAACAGAAAATAGCTGGTGTTATGATAATAATAAAGCCAATTGTGAAACTTATGGCAGATTATATAATTGGGATGCAGCAAAGAAAGCATGCCCAAGCGGATGGCATTTGCCAGGTGATGATGAGTGGACTGTTTTAACTGATTATTTGGGAGGAGATGAAATTGCCGGCAATAAATTAAAATCTACAAGCGGCTGGAAAAAAAACGGAAATGGAAATAATGAAAGTGGATTTTCGTCGCTTCCGGGCGGTTACCGCAGTAATAGTGGTACGTTCGGCAGTTTGGGTTCGAACGGGTACTGGTGGTATTCTACGCAGTACTCGTCAACAGGCGCGTGGAGCCGGGACATGAATTACGACGGTGGCTATGTGAACCGTGGCTACTACGGTAAGGCATACGGTTTCAGTGTCCGCTGTGTAAGGGATTAGGCAATTTGACTATTTTTAAATTTTACTATTTGGGGTATGGGGCGAAGTCCCATCGAATTTTTTTTTAAAAAATGGCAGTATATAAAGAAAATATAAAAGAGAAAGTTTCTTGTTCCATAAAACCTGACTCGTAGTGGTCAGGTTTGGGTCAAAAAAAAGATGGAATCTTTAATATTCCTTACTGAATATAAATATTTTTGTAGTTTTGTAAATACATAATAAATAGGAAATACAATTTTTTAAATTCAGATAAATGAATAATTTAACTTTTAATTTGA
This sequence comes from uncultured bacterium, assembly GCA_965369845.1. Lineage (GTDB taxonomy): Bacteria > Bacteroidota > Bacteroidia > Bacteroidales > 4484-276 > CBDUSJ01. The sequence continues at coordinate 1,743 of CBDUSJ010000404.1, forward strand.
ATAAAGATACAGAGCACAAATTAATAAAGGTTTTGTCGATGTATTTAGACAAAGATGCTTTCTTTCGTGATGTTATTAGCTATCAAATAAAAAGAATTCAAAATGAACAGATTAATATTCAGGCAGATTTATATGATTTTGAAAAAAAATTCGGGATATCAACCAAAGAGTTTTATAATCAATATAAAGCCGGTAAAAAAGGTGATGATGAAGATACTTTAATATGGGCAGGTATTTATGAAATGTTCCTTGATAATATGCAAAAATTATCTGAAATACAATGATAAATCAATATTTTATAGAAATTGAAAATACAATTTCGTCATTCAGTAATTTTATTAAAACTTATTCAAAAACAGAAAAACTATATAGTGAAAATAAAGGATATATACGTGGAAAAATAGTTTTCTCCGATGATTGTATGCTTTTTTTTATGGAATTAATTGATATAGAAAAACCGGTAAAACAAAAATACAGTTATCATTTTATAGATAATAAGGGTGTGGTTGCAATATAATGTTATATAAATCTGACTAAACCCCATATCTATCAA
>CBDUSJ010000405.1:0-2289 GCA_965369845.1 uncultured bacterium
ATTATTATTTATTCGATATTAAAAAGTGTCACTATTATTTTCCGTTAAAAACCTATAACAGATTGATAATCATTTATAGTGTCAGGAAGTCTGTAAGTATTGAAATATAGCATATTATGCCTTTGCGTCTTAGTTTACCCCGTAAGGAAAAATTGCCTGCCCCGATTTTTCGGGGACTGTATCGGGGCGGCTTTGCGAGATTATGGGCTTTTTAGACTAAACTCAATAATTATATCCGATAAGAAATTTTTAATTTAATACTGATTGGTTACTAATTAATTACGATTTTCTTATTTACCAAAATGTTTTTGTTTAGGAAAGTAATTACATAAATCCCTTTCCGGTAATCTGAAAGATCAATATTCAAAACAGGAGAACTATCGTGTAATGTTTCAAATATCTTCTGTCCTTCGGGGCTTGTAATTATTATTTTCTCTGTTTTTTCCAATCCAAAAATTGTAAATTTACCTGTTGATGGATTCGGGTATATGACGATTTCTGTAAGTGCAAAATCCGAAATGCCAATGGCTGAAATTTCAACATCCTTAAATGCTGACATTCCAAATTCCGTGAAGTTTCCTTTCTGTGGCATATTATCGTCATAAGTAATATTAAGATCATAAACCAGTTTATCAGCAGCCCGGTAAACTTTAAAGCTCATCTCTTCACCATTAGCAAATCCATCATTCGTAACTGCAGAAGGATCATCACCAAAAACCGAAATAGCAAAATATTTGCCGGTATATTTAGCAGTTCCGGCACAATAGTTTTCCGGTGTAAAAACCCCGATAATATCTCCGGTATTAAATTTTTTGGCGGCCATACCGGCAACAGCGATGGTATGAACTGAATTTGTTCCGAGAACTGTATTCCATCCCGAATTCAGATTGTTGATATTGACAAAAATATTTGAAGAATTTTTAAGTAGCTCTGAACATTCGGGATACTCAAGGATAAAATTATTTAACGCATGGAGCATATAGGCCCTGCCGGATTCTAATTCCGAAAGGGTATAAATCCCAAAGTCAGGCCAGTACACACGAAAGCCCGATATTTCCCTGACCATAGTAAAATCAGAAATGTAAGGACCAAGAAAATCATCACATAAAACATTACACATACTTAATACCGGAAGGAAATTCCAACCTTCCTGAATATCAACGGTAATATCTTTTGCGGGATTTCCAATGAAAGGAAGGTTACTTTCGGCGCTCATTTTAATATTATAGCCCTCTTTTGAGTTCCAGTTTCCAAAAGTATTGATACCGCCAGCCGGCCAGAACATTTTTTCAAAGTTATGAATAAGAATGAGATTATCGATCACAGGTTCAAACAATGACTCAACCTCAGCATCCCATGGAGCAACGGGGCTTGATATCCCGCTCCAGCCTTCAGGTATCAGAATATTAAAAATTATTCCCGAATAAATATCCGTTAAAGCTGACATTCCAAACGGCTGAAACAGTCCCTGACTGATATAATCGGGATTATAAGTTGGTATGGCATCGTATTCTTTTTCATCATTCCATGAATATATTTTCCAGATAAATTCCTCTCCATAATCAAAACCATCCTTTATTGGAGTATAAGCTTCATCACCAAATGCAACAACCGCAATATTCTCTGTGCCTGACCATGGATAATTTCCACCACATTTAAGTTGATAATTATCATCATAATAAAAAACTCCAATATAATCTCCGGAATCAATCGGAACATCAAGAATTCGGGGGTTTGCTTCGAGAGGAACCGAAATAAGGTGCTGTTTTGAAGTTATTGTAAAATCCCATCCGGGAGGCATTGTGTCCGGTATTGCAGTAACCTCGATATAATTTTCCTTAATTTCAATATCATTTCCTTGAGTGTTATAAGCTGTGAGCTTAACATCAAATAATCCCGGATTGTAGAATATTACTGTAGGATTTTGCAGGTAAGTGATAGAAGGAACAGCGCCTTCGATTTCCCATTTCCAGAAATTCGGATCTCCGGTAGAAATATCATAAAAGTGAACAATATCCCCTTCTTCAATTATTGTCATATCGGCAGTAAAGTTAGCATTAAGTACATTTTGTTCAACAACTGTTATGTAATTAATTTTTGTTTCCGTATCCGAGCCAAACTCATTTGAAACTATCAGCGTTACATCGTAAGTTCCGGGTGTGTCGTAAAAAATGCCGGTAGGATTTTTCTCAAAGGATGTTGCCGGTGTTCCGCCTTCAAAAACCCAGCTCCAGGAAGTCGGGCTGTTTGTTGACAGGTCGGTGAAATTCACAGATTCGCCGGCATAAA
>CBDUSJ010000406.1:0-2171 GCA_965369845.1 uncultured bacterium
GTCTTTTCGCACAGGAGCCTGACACCTTAAAACCTTGGAATATCTTCGGACTGGGAAGTCTTACAATAAACCAGGCAAGTTTTACAAACTGGTCGCAGGGAGGAGAAAATTCTTTTTCAGGCACAGCATTAATGAAATTTTATGCTAATTATAAAAAAAACAGTTTTTCGATTGACAATAATATAAACCTGAAATACGGTGTTACGAAAAACTCAAGCGAATCGCTGAAAAAAAACGAAGACCTTATCGAAATAAATTCTCAGTTTAACCACCGGCATAATTCAAAGTGGGGTTTTTCGGGACTTATTAATTTACGAACACAATTCGACAAGGGTTACAAATATCCCGACGACTCAACGGTTATTTCAAATTTCTTTGCTCCTGCATATCTGACCATTTCACCCGGGGCACTTTACAAGCCTGTAAAATATTTTAGCATTATAGTATCTCCGGTTACTTCAAAAACTGTGTTTGTTTTGGATCAGGAGCTGGCCGATTTAGGAGCTTTTGGGGTTGACCCGGCCGAATACGATACTGTTACAAACAAAAAAATAAAAGACGGCAAAAATGTTAATGCTAAGTTCGGGGCATTTATTGAATTATATTTTCTTAAAGAAATTTTGAAGAATGTAAAATTTGAATCAAAATTGAATTTATTTTATAATTACCTTAAAGATAATAACATTCCCGACAATGCTATTCCTTTGGATTTCAATTGGGAAAACTTCTTTGTTTTTAAAGTTAATAATTGGCTTTCTGCTAATCTTTTTGTTCACTTTGCGTATATGCCCGGCGATGTGTTTATTGAAAGAACAGGTATAGACGATAAAAAATTAAAAGTGTCTCCAAATGAAAAACTTCAGATCAACCAAACATTTGGAATAGGTCTGTTATATAATTTTAAAAACCATTAAGTTATGAATGAAACAATTGAAAACTCAAAAATTCAAATTGAACATTACGTTCAGGTGATTTACGATTATTTAATCCATTTCGGATTGCTGCTCATTGCCGCTATTGTTATCCTCATTATCGGTTTCAGGCTTATAAAACTGATAATTAAAGTTGAGGACAAAGCCATCAGGAAATCCAAGGTCGATCCTTCTCTGGCTTCATTTCTGAAGAGTTTGACAAGTATTTCGCTAAAAGTAATTCTTATCATCATAGTTGCATCTATACTTGGCATTAAAACAACCTCGCTTGTTGCCATGGTTGGAGCTGCTACTCTGGCCATTGGTTTTGCTTTAAAGGGCGGCCTTTCAAATTTTGCAGGAGGTGTAATCCTGCTTTTTCTGAAACCTTTTAAAATTGGCGATTATATAACCAGCGGTAGTTTTTCCGGCACTGTTAATGAGATACAGCTTTTTTACACCGTTCTTACAAGTCCTGACAATAAAAGAATAGTTATACCCAACGGTAATCTGTCGAATAATACAATCACGAATTTTTCGTATTATGACACACGCCGTATCGACCTTTCTTTTGGTATCGGGTATGAAGATGATATCGACAAAGCACGTGAAGTAATTGAAGGTTTAATTGCTAAAGATAGTAGAATACTGAAGGACCCAGCGCCATTTGTAGCCGTTTCGGAACTGGCAGACAGCTCAGTGAATTTTGTTGTACGCGTTTGGGCCAATTCCGCCAATTACTGGGGAATTTTCTTTGATATGACTGAAAATGTAAAGAAAGCATTTGATAAAGAAAAAATCAGCATTCCGTTTCCACAAACGGATGTTCATCTTATAAAGGAAAAGTAATTTTCTATCCATAAATTATTTTTCTACTATTACCCTGCCCTATAAATTTTGTTTAGAATTTTGGCAATTTTAGATATGCAACCTTTCAGCGTTGAATAATAACCTTACACCTGTCAGTAAAAATCATTACCACGGTTCTGTGATAGTAGAAAAACCAAGGATTACAGAAGGGGTATTTTTAGCCTTTTCGATAATGACTCTTGATTTCGTTATGGGATTTCTTGCAAAAAAAATAATACCAGCTTTTGGGTAATGATGATCTGTAGAGAAGTCTTCCCATTGTAATGTCAAATATGCAAATTATCAGGCATATAACCAAATTTTTTATAAAGAAATTTTGATTTACCAAAGTAGAATTATTAATGAGTCCAGTCTAAAAAGGTTCAGAATGATATTTTTCATATCGTATAT
>CBDUSJ010000407.1:0-2158 GCA_965369845.1 uncultured bacterium
TTTCTCAGATTTTCACTGATATATTTTATTTATATTTAAGAAAATCAGTCAATTATAAAACATGTTGTAAACATTATTTAAGAACTCTCAATTGTCAAATGTCACCAATTCAAATGTATTGAATTTTATCTACTTGTAATTAAAATTTAAAATCGTGTTTTTTCCAACAACAAGCCTGACTTTTCTACCCATTACCAAAGCGCGGTTATCTTTAATATGGCCTGCGGGAAAATCAAAATAAACAGGAAATTCATATTCTTTTACCGCCTCTGCAATTATTTCATAAGCCGACTTTCCAAAAGGAACGGAATTGTCTTTCATCTCGCTCATAGCCCCGACAATCAGCCCTGCAAGGTTTTTTAGTTTCGCTGCCCTTTTCAGATGTATCATCATCCTGTCGATGTGATAAAGCTGTTCTCCAACATCTTCAATAAAAAGAATTTTCCCATCGTAATTAGTTTCTGAAATACTTCCTGTAAGATTGCACAAAATGGAAAGGTTTCCTCCTGTTAAAATTCCCTCTGCGATTCCATGCCTGTTATGTTCGTTGCTTCCGTCAAGATTGTATTCTAAGGTTTCTCCGAAAATCACCTTCCTGAAACTTTCAATGGCCCCAGGAGCAGCATTAGAAAAATGAATTGCCATTAAAGAGTGAATGGTTTCGATATCAAAATCAGACTGAATATGGGAATGAAAAACCGTGATATCGCTAAAGCCTGCAATCCATTTCGGATTTTTAACAAAACCTGAAAAGTCGAGTTGATCGATTATTCTAACAGAACCGTATCCGCCTCTTGCACACAGGATCAGCTTTATCGAATCATCGTCGAGCATCTGTTGAAAATCAAAAAGCCTCTCGCTGTCCTTGCCTGCAAATTGATGATAAGAATCGTTAAGATATTTGCCGGTAACCACTTTCAGTCCCCAGCATTCAAGTATGCTGATTGCAGCGATTATTCCACCCGGCTCTATTTTTCCGGCAGGCGCTACAATTGCTACAGTATCCCCTATTTTTAATGTCTCTGGGGTTATCAATTTTATTAAATATTATTGATGTTCGATTAAATTAAAATGAGTTGCTAATTATTGTCATAAGTTTGTTTTATATTTCGCATCTACGTAACTTAAAATTGCGGTTATTAATATTTTACAAAAAATGCCTGGTATATTCCATGCATTTTTGTTTTAAGGTAAGAATAAAACACTTATTTTACTACCGTCATCTTTCTCGTATCCGTAATTACGCCATTCATTTCCAATACACAGAAATATATGCCGGAGACCAGATAATCGGACGAAAAATTAATCTGGTAATCGCCTTCATCTTTCCATCCCTGGTTATAAATTTTTATAATTCTTCCGGTATAATCAAATACTTTAATCTTTACTGCGGCAGCTTCTTTAATACTGTATCTGATCTGTGTTTTGTTGGTAAAAGGATTGGGGATATTGGGAAGTAACTGTGCAACCTTTGATTGGTCTTGAAGAAGTTGTTGGTCGTCCGAAGCGTTTTCATCTTTAAACAGCAGCGATAGCAAATAATCGCGGTATTCGGCGTGTTGTTCTTTTGAAACCGGCTTATACTCGGGCATACTGCCGATGGGCGCCGATTTCAGGCTGTCGTTTTCCATCGTTACATAAAGATATCCAAGATCGATAATGGCAAACAAAGAGTCGGCAAATGAAGGAGGGTCCTGAATAACACTTTCGTACCAAGTAATTGAATACTCATAGTTGGCAAGTTTAATATCGCAAAGGTTTGATAGGAAATCCGAAATTTTAACCAGCTCGTTATTGGTTTGTTGATTGACAATATTGTAGTAATAATTTTTTAACGACAAATAATCATTTCCTGCCTCTTCCTCAATCACAAACAATTCCTTTAGTGATGAAACGGCATATTTCGAAGCCGGATAATTGGAAACAAGCTGTTGATAACCGGTTTTTGCCTGCATGTAATTTCCCGAAACAACCAGGTTTTTTGATTCATAAAACAGTTGTTCATCGCCATTGATGGGAGGATTTTGCGTTTGAAGGTTCCATACCGGAAGCCAGGAAAACTGTTCCACAGGGCAAAGGTCTTCCTGCGGGTCGAAATTCGTGCCCCAATAGTTGTATGAAACATCATAGGGTGGTTCCTCAAATTGGGTGTCGTACA
>CBDUSJ010000408.1:0-2114 GCA_965369845.1 uncultured bacterium
AATTTTCTGTTGATGCTACCTACTCAAGAAAATTTTCCGATAAATGGTCGGGAGCAGTGGCAGTACGTTACATCAACTCTAATCTTACACAAGGACAATACGTTCAGGGGCAGGCTACAAAGCCAGGTCAATCCATCGCCGCCGACGTTGCTACTTATTTCCAGACCGAATTGAACTGGAGAAAATTTGAATATGCCGAATTTGCCTTTGGTATCAATATTTCCAATATAGGATCAAAAATATCTTATTCCGATGCAACCACACACAAAGACTTTATTCCGACAAATATCAGGTTAGGGCCACGCCTTACAATTGATCTTGATGATTATAACAGGCTTTCATTTACCCTTGACATCAATAAACTTTTAGTTCCCACACCACCTGTTTACGCCGAAGATTCGCTTGGTAATCCTATAATCGATGACGATGGAAACAAAGTTATTGAAGCCGGAAAGAATCCGGATGTGTCTGTTGTTCAGGGCATGATACAATCGTGGTACGACGCTCCGGGTGGATTTTCAGAAGAACTTAAGGAGTTTTACTATGCCGTAGGCGTTGAATATTGGTATAATAAAGTTTTCGCAGTTCGTGGCGGCTTTTTTTACGAGAGTAAAACAAAAGGAAATCGTAAATATTTTACGCTCGGCGCCGGATTAAAATATAATGTTTTCGGACTCGACTTTGCATACCTTATTCCACTGGAACAGCAAAATCCGCTTGAAAATACTTTAAGATTCAGTCTTCTGTTCAATTTTAAATAGAATTATGAATATCGAAAAATGAAAATTAAAGTCGGATTTGGATATGATGTTCATCAACTACGGAAAGGAGAAGATTTTTGGCTTGGCGGCGTTAAAATTGAACACACAAAAGGTTTAAAAGGACATTCCGATGCCGACGTGCTTATTCATGCTATTTGCGATGCCCTGTTAGGCGCTGCGGGCCTTAGAGACATCGGGTATTATTTTTCCGACAAAGACCCCCAATATCGTGGGATAGACAGTAAAATACTTCTTACCGAAACAATAAAATTAATTAAAGATAAAGGATATTCAATTAGCAATATCGACTCCACTGTTTGTTTGCAAAAACCAAAAATCTCCGGCTATATTTCTGATATTAAAAAAATTCTAACTGATATTGCGGAACTGGAAGAAGAGGATGTGTCGATAAAAGCCACTACTACCGAAAAGCTGGGCTTCGAAGGCAGAGAAGAAGGTGTTTCAGCTTATTCGGTGGTTTTAATTCAGAAAGTATAATTATCTTTTCCAAAATGAAGGGGAGAAAAGAATAAGCACTGTAAAAAGTTCGAGCCTGCCAAGCAGCATTAAAAAAGAAAGAAACCATTTACCTACAGCGGGTATTTCAGCATAATTTCCAACCGGCCCGACTGATCCGATTCCAGGGCCAATATTTCCAAGAGTTGCTGCTGTTGAGCCAATGGCAGATTCAAAATCAAGGCCCAGCATCGACATTACGAAAGTGCCGAAAGCAAATATCACCATGTAGATAAGAAAAAATGCAAGAACATTAAGGATAATATTTTGCGACACGGGTTTCCCGTTCATCCTGACAGGAAGAACTGCCTGGGGGTGTACCAGTCGTTTGAATTCAAGAATGCAGTTTTTGTACAGAAGCAATTGCCTCATAACTTTTATGCCCCCGCCTGTTGACCCGGCGCTGCCTCCAATAAACATTAACAGAAATATCAGAAACCATAAAAATATTGGCCAGACAAGATAATCGGTTGTAACATATCCTGTAGTTGTGAGGATGGAAACAACTGTAAATAATGAATCACGAAAGTCCTTTTCAATTGGGGAATCACTTAAAAATATCAATGCAAAAGTTATTACAAGAGAAATAAATACTATTATTAAAATATAGTATTTGTATTCTTCATTCTTCCAAATTTCACGGATTTTTCCGTTAAGGGCAAGGTAGTGAAGTGTAAAGTTGGTGCCTGCCATTATCATAAAGAAGATAATTACGTATTGAATGTAAGGTGAGAAATTGGCAATGCTGGTATTTTGTGTTGAAAACCCACCGGTAGCCATTGTTCCGAAAGCATGGCATAACCCGTCGAAAAGGTTCATACCTCCGGCCATCAGAAG
>CBDUSJ010000409.1:0-2092 GCA_965369845.1 uncultured bacterium
TTTCTCAGATTTTCACAGATATATTTTATTTATATTTAAGAAAATCAGGCAATTACAAAACATTTATAAACATTATTAAAGAACTCTCAAATTAAAAGTTATTTGTTAATTGTTTTTAAAAATGCAAAAACCATCAATACCAAAAGGAACAAGAGATTTTCTGCCGGAGGAAATGATAAGAAGAAATTATATTTTCGATACGATTAAATCGGTTTTTTTGCAATTCGGATATCTTCCTATCGAAACACCGGCGATGGAAAACCTTTCCACACTTTTAGGAAAATGTGGTGATGAAGGCGATAAACTACTTTTTAAAGTTTTAAATTCAGGTGATTTTTTCTCTAAAGTTAGCGAAGATGATATTGCTGAGAAAAATTCGAATAAGCTTGCGCTGATGATTTCGAAAAAAGGGCTTCGTTTTGACCTGACCGTCCCCTTTGCCCGCTTTATTGTTCAACACCGCAACGATATAACTTTTCCGTTCAAGCGTTACCAGATGCAGCCGGTTTGGCGTGCCGAGCGTCCGCAAAAAGGTAGGTATCGTGAATTTTATCAGTGCGACGTTGACGTGATCGGAAGTAATTCCCTGCTAAACGAGGTTGAACTTATTCAGATGATCGATGAAATTTTCGGCAAGCTAAATATTGGTGTTATTATAAAAATAAACAACCGTAAAATATTAGCCGGCCTTGCCGAATCTGTCGGGGAGGAAGATAAAATGATGGACATTACCATCGCCATCGATAAACTGGAAAAAATTGGTATTGATAAAGTTAATCGGGAACTTGAAGAAAAAGGCGTCTCGAAAGAAGCAATCGGAAAACTACAACCAATTCTTCAGCTCGAAGGAACTCTGGAACATAAGTTCGCCGTTTTGTCGGAGGTTTTAAAAAACTCTGAAATCGGATCAGCAGGTATTGAAGAAATAAAAACGCTTTTTCAGTATTTGAATGATCTTGATATAAACTCAAAATGCGAGTTGGATTTAACTCTTGCCCGCGGATTAAATTATTATACCGGTGCTATAATCGAAGTAACGGCAAAAGATGTCAGGATTGGCAGTATCTGCGGAGGGGGGCGTTATGATGATCTTACGGGGATTTTCGGCCTGCCGGATGTTTCCGGAGTGGGGATATCATTTGGCGCAGACCGTATTTACGATGTCCTGAACGAACTGTCTCTGTTCCCTGAAAGTAAACGGTCTTCAGTTCAGGTGTTCTTTGTGAATTTTGGCGGAGAAGAGGAAAAATACAGCCTGAAGCTTCTTGCAAGGATCAGGAAAGAAGGCTTTAGCGCAGAGATGTTTCCTGATGCAGCTAAAATGAAAAAACAAATGAATTACGCTAATAAAAAAAATATTCCATTTGTGGTTCTTACAGGAAAAACGGAAATTGAAAATAATGTTCTTGCGGTGAAAAATATGAATACCGGAGAACAGAAAGAAATGAATATTGAGGAATTTCTTAACATTCTGAAATAATTTTAATAATATTCAAAATTTTTAATCTAATAAAAAAGGAGGATCAAATGTTAACAACAAAACGCGTTTTAATTGCAACAATTTGCGGCCTTATTTTCGGCTTTGTTTGCATGTGGCTTGCAAGCTGCGACCCTGATAAGCCCATTTCAGATGCGATCAAATGGTCGATAGTGATTGGCCGTACATTGCTGGGATTCACAATCGGTATCAGCGCACTGAGATTATCGTGGTGGCTTCACGGTATCGTCATTGGTTTTATTGTCAGCATACCAATGGCTGTTCCTATTATCGACGATATTAATATTGCTATTGCAACAGTTGTGATGGGAATGATCTATGGCTTTTTAACCGAACTTATCACTTCAATTTTATTCAAATCAAAACCTGTAGGGACATTAAAAATGGCATAGAGGGCTTAGGTGTGAAGATGGCAGTCGGCAGTTGGCAGTTGGCAGTCGGTAGTTGGCAGTTGGCAGTCGGCAGTTGGCAGTTGGCAGTCGGCAGTTGGCAGTTGGCAGTATTCTGTTTTCAGTCTTCCCGATTCGTTCCTCATCGGGATTAATTCGACTAAATAATTTTAATTCACCTTCGGTTCTTAAAATTATAGTCTCA
>CBDUSJ010000410.1:0-2085 GCA_965369845.1 uncultured bacterium
GCTTAATCCTTGCCGTGTGCATTTGGCTGTTTAGGCGGAGGATAGGCTCGGTGGTCTGGGCTGAAACAGTGAACAGTAAACAGTAAACAGTGAATAATGTTGTAATTAGTTTTTTCATGATAAATTATTTTTAAATGTTGTTAAACCTGACCCGTACGGGTCAGGTTTCGTTAGGTTTCCGGTTTTTTGAATTTGTTACAATTATTCTCTTTTCGGCTCTTAAATCTTTATTTTTAAGACGTTTAAAGCCTTGAGTGTTTTGGAATATATTGTTCATGTCTTCCTTTATAAAACGGTAATTTTTAATAAACTTAACTTTTTTATTAAACCTGACCCGTACGGGTCAGGTTTCATAGCTTTCTTAAAGTTGTTACAATTATTCTCTTTTCTGCCCGCAAATCTTCATTTTTGATGGGTTTAAATCCTCTTGTATTATTTATCACCTCATCAAGGTCGCCGAGAATAAAATCATATCCTTGCTTCGACTCAATTCTTAAAGGATTGAATGCTTCGGTCTGAGCATTTGCCTGCAAAACTTCGGTTCCGAATGGTGGGGCACAATAAAACTTAATAGGGAGACTTATTACTTTATTTACCTTATCGCTGCCGATATACAAATTATCAATTAGTAAAACTCTTGTTCCATCTGCAAAATAATTTACAATTCTTACATAACATTCATGGTTTGCACGAATATGAAATTGAAGAGTGTCGTTTTCCTCAAAGATAGGGCTTTCATCGCCTTTGTTTGTCCAGACATAGAGTTGCATTCCACCGTTGATGATCTCATTCTTTTTGAAGATTTTCATATTCTCACAAGCTTCGCCAAAATTTTCGGGTTTGTACGAAATTTCATTTTCGTCAAGCCATTTTACAGGCAGCAAGCCTTCTGAACAGGCAAAAGGTTTTGAGGTCTCGATATCACGCAAAATTGCAATTATCCTGATATTACCGCCTTCTTTCCAGTAAGTTCCATTAAGAAGATATTTACAGGCAGCCTTTTTCTTTAGCGGATCGGGAGCTTTTGTAGTTATCCTGTATGCGGCTTCTTCGATAAGCTCTTTTTCGAAAGCCTTGGCAAAGCGGCGCGAGAAAGAACTTCCCATTTTAGTGTCTTCGTAAGTGAATGTTCCCAGCCGGATTAAATTATTAAATTTACCAGTTTGTTTCTTCAGGCCAAATACCATAAAATGACAAACCTCTGTTAGGTTGAGTTGATCGCTTTTAAAAATGGATGATATGCCCGTTTTCACTTTTAATTCGTACTGACCGATATTATTAATTTCCTTTTCAGGAGCCTGCAGGAGCAAAACAATTGTCAGCGCTGCATCTGCTTCACGAAACAGAGGCATACATTCGTAATAGGTTTTCAGGGCGTTTTCTTCCTCGCTCATTTCCACATATTGTTCCGCTAATTTTATTTTCCCGGCAATATCGTTTTGGATTTTGCTTACCAAACCTTTGTAATAATCAAGCAAACCGGTTTTCTTTACATAAGCAAGGGCATAGCCGGTTTTTTTCTTTTTATCGTAATACGTTTCGGTTTTCAATCCCGATAGATCTATTTTTGAAAACGACGAACTTGAGTGTTTGAAGGTCTCGTGAAAATCGTAATCTATCTCAATGGCCTGAAGTGTTGAAACGCTTTCAACAGTTACCTGAACTGAATTGACCAGTTCGTCGGCGGCATTTTCTTCAAGTTTTTCAAGCAGGTCGAACACCGATTCATCTTTTTCCTTTTTATCCATCGAAAAACCTGTGAAATATTTCACGTGCGGATAAAGCGCTTGTCGCCGGCCGAAATCAACCCAGTCGGGAAGTTGTGCCTGCATGGCGTTTGCAAATAAAAACAAAGAACAAAAAATCAGAATTTTTTTCATGGCGGAATAATTTTTATAGATAGAACAAAAGTAAAACATTATTTTTGAATAATTCAAATAAAAAAATTCAAATTTTAAAAAAGGTATCACCTTTTTGAAAAGTGATACCCTTTTTAAATCATTCAATTATTAAATGCCTTATAACTTCCACATTTGGCAGCCTGACATGATAGTTCAGGTAGTTATCTTTATTCTGTAAAACCTG
>CBDUSJ010000411.1:0-2071 GCA_965369845.1 uncultured bacterium
TCGAATAGCGAATAGCGAATAACGAATAACCAATAATGAATGTAGGAATAATATAATACATTTCAAATCTTTGCGACTTGGCGACTTTGCGTGATAAATTATTCATTATTTCAATTCACAAACAGTTTTTATAACTAATCACCTCAAAATAAGATTTTGCCATTTTATTTTATCTGATTACATTGGTAGAGTTATTATTATTACCTTTGCTGTTTTTTTTGCAAATTTAGTGATAAATCAGCAGATGATAAATACCAAAAAATCACAGATTATGAAAATCCTGAAAGAATCGGAATTAATAATAAACAAAGATGGTACGATATATCATCTTAACCTGAGACCCGGGCAGGTGGCAGATGATGTTATCCTGGTGGGTGATCCCGGAAGGGTTGGTAAAATTTCAAAATATTTCGACAAAGTTGAACTGAAAATACAGAACCGTGAGTTGATAACCCACACGGGATATATCGGAAATAAGCGTCTTAGTGTTATTTCAACAGGTATGGGAACCGATAATATCGATATTGTGATGAATGAACTGGATGCCCTGGTTAATATTGATTTTGAAAATCGGATTGTTAAAGAAAACCTGACGAAACTCAACATTGTTCGTTTAGGGACTTCAGGTGCAATTCAAGCTGATATTCCTATCAATTCTTATGTGGTTTCGACTTACGGAATCGGACTTGACGGAATGCTTCATTATTATTTTTGTGAGAATACCATAAACAAGGAAATGACCGCCGCATTTATTAAACATACAAAATGGGACGATAGCTTGCCGGTTCCGTATTTTGTCGCATGTTCGGAACAACTTGCCCGGAAAATTGGAAGAGGTATGATAAAAGGATTTACTGCAACTGCTCCGGGATTTTACGGGCCCCAAGGGCGTGTGCTTCGTGTGCCGCTTCAATTTCCCTATTTGAATGATAAATTGATGGAGTTCCGGTATAAAAATGAACGCATCGTAAACTTCGAAATGGAAACTTCGGCGCTGTACGGACTGGGAAATTTGCTTGGCCACAACATGCTTACTGTTTGTGCAGTAATTGCAAACAGGGTATTAAATACATATTCGAAGGATCATCAAAAAACTATCGATAAGCTGATACAAATTGTCCTGGAAAGAATAACGGTTTCATAACTTTAAACCCCAAATTTCAAATTTCAGATATTTTGTTATGTTTTTTTCAACCCTGTTCAAAACATCCGAAACATCGGTTCTTTCAAATTTCTCCCCAATTATTTTCTCGTAAAGTTCAATGTATCTTTCCGAAACCGAGTGAACAAAATCGTCTGTCATTTCCGGTGCCTGCTGACCTTTTTCTCCGCGGAACCCATGCTCCATCAGCCATTCTCTGACAAATTCTTTTGAGAGTTGTTTTTGCGGAAGTCCTTTTGCTTGTCTTTCCTCATATCCTTCAAGATAGAAATATCTTGATGAATCAGGCGTGTGAATTTCATCAATAAGGTAAATTTTACCATCTTTTTTACCAAATTCATATTTTGTATCGACAAGTATCAACCCTTTTTTCTTAGCTATTTCAGTGCCTCTCCTGAAAAGTTCCGAGGTATATTTTTCGAGCAGGGCATAATCTTTTTCAGAAACAAGCCCCTGCCTGATAATTTCCTCCTTTGAGATGTCCTCGTCGTGGCCTTCGGTGGCTTTGGTGGTAGGTGTGATAATTGGTTCGGGAAATTTCTGATGTTCGGCCATACCATCAGGGACAGGCACACCACAGATTTTCCGGGCGCCATTTTTATACGTTCTCCATGAACTTCCGGTTAGGTAGCCGCGGATGATCATCTCAACAGGAAACGGATCGCAAAAAACCCCGACAGTTACCATCGGATCAGGTACGGCAACTTTCCAGTTTGGCACAATATCTTCGGTGGCATCGAGGAACTTCGCTGCAATTTGGTTCAATACCTGGCCTTTGTAAGGAATTCCTTTCGGAAGAACAACATCGAATGCTGAAATCCGGTCGGTAGCGACCATGACCAATAATTCATCATTAATATTATAAACATCCCTTACTTTTCCTTTATAAACACTTTTTTGTCCGGGAAA
>CBDUSJ010000412.1:0-2008 GCA_965369845.1 uncultured bacterium
AGAATTGAGAATTTAGAACTGAGAACTTAGATTAGCAATTTAACAATTTAACAATTTAGCAATTTAACATTTATAATTTATAATTTAACATTTATAATTTAACCATGAAAGCATATTTTTTTATTTTATTGATTGCTGTTTTTGCTGTTTCATGCAGCAATCGCAACGATAAATCAGACGCATACGGAAACTTCGAGGCTACTGAAATAACAATTTCTTCACAGGCAAACGGCGAATTGATGGAGTTCGACCTTACGGAAGGGGATAAACTTCAGGCAGGGGATCTTATCGGCTGGATAGATACAACCGACCTTCACCTGAAAAAACAGCAGACAGCGTCTCAGCGTGAAGCGGTATTTTCAAAAATAAAAAATCTTACGGCACAGATCGGTGTTTTTGAACAGCAGAAAGTTAATGTTTTGCACGATAAGGAACGCATCGTCAATATGTTTAACGATGGAGCGGCAACACAAAAACAAGTTGACGATGTCGATGGACGGATCGATGTTATCCAAAAACAAATCGAATCGGTCAAAACACAAAAAACGGCTGTTTATTGCGAAATGAATGCTTTTGAAAAACAAATCGACCAAATCGGTGAAGCAATAAAAAAATCAGTCATCATCAATCCCGTCGATGGAATTGTGCTGTCGAAGTACGCCAACAGGTACGAGATAACCACAATGGGAAAACCTTTGTATAAAATTGCCAACCTCGACGAAATGAAGCTCAAGGTTTATGTGAGTGGCGAGCAGTTACCCGACATACGGATTGGACAAAAGGTGGAAGTCCTTGTGGACAAAAACAAAACAGAAAACAGAAAGTTGAGCGGAACGCTAAGCTGGATTTCGGAAACAGCAGAATTTACGCCTAAAATAATCCAGACAAAAGAAGAAAGGGTCAACCTTGTTTATGCCGTTAAAATACTCGTTAAAAACGACGGCACACTCAAAATCGGGATGCCTGGCGAGGTGAATTTTTAATATCAAAAACAAAAATCCTTAACTGAATTAATATGGCCTCAAAACCAATTGAAGTTGTAAATATATCGAAAAGTTACAGAGACACAAACGCGCTGGCGGATGTTTCGCTGAGCGTTGAACCCGGTGAAATTTTTGGGCTTATCGGCCCTGACGGCGCCGGCAAAACATCGCTTTTCAGGATACTTGCCACTTTATTGATCCCCGACAAGGGTTACGCAAAAGT
The DNA here is from genome assembly GCA_965369845.1 of uncultured bacterium. Taxonomy (GTDB): domain Bacteria; phylum Bacteroidota; class Bacteroidia; order Bacteroidales; family 4484-276; genus CBDUSJ01. The sequence goes on from CBDUSJ010000412.1 coordinate 1,207, forward strand.
GAAAGGATTTGATACTGTAAAAGATTACAAAAATATCAGGAGAATTCTTGGGTATATGCCGGGAAAGTTTTCGCTTTATCAGGATCTTTCAGTTGAGGAAAACATCAATTTTTTTGCAACGATATTCAAAACTACACTCGAAAAAAATTATGACCTGATTGCCGATATTTACAAGCAGATAGAACCATTTAAAACACGGCCTGCAGGAAAATTGTCGGGAGGGATGAAGCAAAAGCTTGCCCTTTGCTGCGCTCTGATTCACCGGCCTCAGGTTCTGCTTCTCGACGAACCTACAACGGGTGTTGATGCTGTTTCAAGAAAAGAATTCTGGGAAATGCTAAAAGGTATCCGCAATCAAGGGATCACTATAATGGTTTCAACGCCATACATGGACGAAGCCAGCTTATGTAACCGTGTGGCGCTAATCCAGGACTCAAAAATTCTTAGTATCAATACTCCTGAAAATATAATAAAAAAGTTTCCAAAACGGCTTTATGCAATTCGTTCTGCCGATATTTACCGGCTGATACTTGATCTTTCGGATTTTGACAAAACAAATTCTGTTTACCCCTGCGGCGAATATCTGCACTTCACCTCAAAAGATGATAACATAAAAACGGATGAAATATCAAAATATCTAACTTTAAAGAATCACTCCGGCATAGTGATAAAGGAAATAGGACCGAATATTGACGATTGTTTTATGAACCTGATGGAAAATACGTAGCCGTTCGGTGGTCATTCAGTGGTCATTCGGTGGTCATTAAATGGTCATTCAGTGGTTATTCAGTGGTCATTCAGT
>CBDUSJ010000413.1:0-1855 GCA_965369845.1 uncultured bacterium
TTTGACCTTCTTTTTTCTTCAGATTTTTTTGCTTCTTCTTTTTCCTGTTTCGCACTTTTATCAGCAGTTTCTTGAAGTTTTTCTCTAAGCTGTTTAGTCTTCGCTTTTTCGGCCTGCGCTTCACGAATTTCCTTAATTGTATTTTCAATCAGGCTGTTCGATTCGGAAATTATCCGGGCAGCTTCGTTCCTGGCTTCTTTCAGAATTACGGCTTTTGAATTTTCAAGACTTTCTAATAATTTATCATATTTATCTGCCAACTTTTGAAGTTTTTCTTCTTTATCCGAAACCGATTTTTGTTTTTCGATAAGTTCCTTTTTTTCGATTTCAAGCTGTTGCAACTGTACATCGAACCTGACCTGTGTTTTACCGGTTTTTTTTTCGGCAGCTTTTAAAACAAAATTCGGGAGGCCGGTTTTACGAGCTATTTCAAATGCAAATGAACTTCCGGGTTTCCCAATCTGTAAGCTGAACAGAGGTTGCATTTTACGTGTATCGAACAGCATAGCCCCATTTATCATCCTTTCGGTTTTGTCTGCTATTATTTTAAGATTTGAATAATGCGTAGTAACAACTCCAAAAGTTTTTTTCCGGTTAAGATGTTCAAGCACCGCCTCGGCAATAGCGCCTCCTAAATGCGGCTCTGTACCTGTTCCAAATTCATCGATAAGAAAAAGAGACCTCGACCCCGCTTTTGTTATAAAAAAATTCATGCTACGAAGGTGTGAGCTATAAGTACTCAGATCATTCTCAATCGACTGTTCATCGCCAATATCAATAAAAATATCTTTGAAAATACCGGTTTCGGATGTCTCCCGCATTGGAACCAGCAACCCGCACTGCAACATATATTGCAGCAGCCCAACAGTTTTCAGGCACACTGATTTACCCCCTGCATTCGGGCCCGAAATTACAAGTATTCGCTGAGCCTCGTTAAGTTTTATCGAGAGTGGCACAACACTTTTGCCCTGCTTTTTGTGGGATAAGAAAAGTAAAGGATGTTTTGCATCGAGCCATTCAATTACAGTTTTGTTGTTTAAAATCGGAAGCACACCATCGATAGAGATTGCAAGTTTGGCTTTAGCCCTGATAAAATCTATAAGCCCAAGGAAATTATAACATGCAGTTAGCCGGTCTATCTCAGGACGTATAATTTCGGTAAACTTTATTAATATCTTTATTATTTCCCTTTTTTCGGCGCTTTCAAGTTCTCTTATTTCATTGTTGGTATGAAGGGCCTCAGCCGGCTCGATAAAAACAGTGTGGCCGGTTGCCGACTCATCATGAATAAATCCCTGGATTTTTCTTTTATTCGACGCCTGAACAGGTAAAACCAACCTGCCGTTTCGCATCGTTATGTCGTCTTGCTTATTCACCCAACCCATTTTTTTGGCATTGACCAAAACCTTCCGGGCAATCTTGTCAATCTCACCTGACAACCGGTTTAGTCTTGTTCTGATTTCCTTTAACTCAGGCGATGCATCATCTTTAATTTCCCCTTTATCATCAATAACTTTTTCAATTTCATAAATTATCGATTTGTCGATATTTACATTTGAAGATATTTCTTTCAGGTTTGGATATTTTTCGCGGCTTAGTGATTTTATGTACGAAATTACATCTACAACGGCAGTCAATGAACTTTTAAAGTCAAAGAGTTTTTCCTGCAGAATATATGTTCCCGGTATCTTTATTCTTTGCAGTTCGGGAGTAAGGTCAAAAAAATTCTGTGCCGGAAACGGTTTTTCGAATAACAGGATCTGCCGCAATTCTTCAACCTGTTCCGTCATCTTTCTGATAAGGCTGAAGTTTGATGAGAATCTAATTTTATCAACATAACGCTCACCCATCGGGC
>CBDUSJ010000414.1:0-1854 GCA_965369845.1 uncultured bacterium
GCCACAGATTACACTGATTAACACAGATTTATTTTTCAGTGTAAATCTGTTAAATTCGTGTTCTATTCGTTAAAAAATGTTCAAATATTATAGTGTTTATTATTAGTTTTAAGAAGTCTATATTTATTCATTAAAATAAAAAACTATGACAAAAATTTCTTTTTATCCCGGAATTCTAAATGTTTTTAGAATTATTTGTTTATTGGTATTATCGTTTGCTTTTACAGGTTTAAGTCTGAATGCCCAGGACCTTTCACAAACCGAAGGAGATACAATAAAAAAATACACTATTAAAGAAGTTGTAATAACCGCTAACCGGTACGAGAATAAAATACTTAACACAGGGGCGTCGGTGGAAGTATTGAACAAAAATGAAATTCGGAAATACCCTGTCTCCGATGTTTCCGGCCTTTTACAATACTTGCCGGGTATTTATACAAGCTCCACCGATGGTATGGGGCATAATCCTATGATCGTTTTAAGGGGCTTTTATGGTGGAGGAGAAGCGGAATATTTATCGATTTTGATTGATGGAATTCCGGTGAATGATCTTGAAACAGGCTTGGTGAACTGGAATTTTGTGCCTCTGGAAGAAGTGCGCAAAATTGAATTTATAAAAGGGGGTTCTTCACCATTATATGGCGATGCTGCAATGGGAGGTGTGATGAATATTATCACAGGAAAAACGGATGTGCCGTTTACCAATGCCTCAATAGGTTACGGTAGTTTTAATTCTTATATTCTATCGCTGTCTCATGGCGGAAAAGTCGGGAAATCGAGGTATGAGTTGTATGTTTCTGATGACCATACGGATGGTTTCCGTAAACACAGTAATTGGAATTCAGTGAATTTTGGAGGAAAATTTAAAATACCACTGAAAACCAAATCTACTCTTACACTGAGTTCGTTTAACCAGATACTCAGGTCGGATGAACCCGGGCCTTTGAGCGAAAACCTTATTAAGCTCGACAGAGAACAGTCGCTTCCATATTACAGAAAAGACGGCAAGGATCAACAGAGATATGTTTTCAGGCTCGATTTTAATAACAAGATAAATAAAAATTCCGACCTGGATGCAAGTTTTAGTTATCAGTATAAAGGCGCAAAAGATGTGCGAACATATACAAACCTTCCTGTTATTCTTGATCCTTTTACATTCGTTCCTATTGGAGTGTATGATACCACAATGTATGGCGATACCAAAAGAAGGGAATTGAACACAAACCAGTTCGATTTGGATATTAAATTACTGAATAGAAATCAGGAATTAAACTCCAGGATAACCGGTGGAATAGAGGTTAATTACGGACAATATTCAAATAAGTTTATTGATCTTTACAACGGTTTTGAACATGATTACCGGAACAATTTTCTCGAATTGGACACAACAGGAACAAAAGGCACGGGATACCGTTTTAAATCGGCGGCTTTTCTTAGTGGTGAGATTCACCTTTTTGAACCTTTAAAATTAATTGCCGGACTGAGGTATGATGTTATTTATGATAAATTTGATAGTGAAATACCCGATTCAAGTCTGAATATTAACAATGATGCCTTTTCACCAAAAGTTGGCCTGAACCTGAATCTTGGTGAAACCGACAGGTATTCGGGTAGCATTTTTGTAAGTTTCAGTCAGTCTTTTAAAGCTCCGACAATTGATCAACTTACCGATTTAAAAACATTGAAATCAGCGATTTTTTTTCAAGCCGGCCCAACATACCACATGATGATTATTGAAACCGATCCTTTTTCTAACTCAGGGCTGAAGCCCCAGAAAAGCACAAATTACGAAATAGGCACATACCAGTCGTATGAATTTTCAGAAAACTTTGCAGGAGAACTTAGCCTGTCGGC
>CBDUSJ010000415.1:0-1782 GCA_965369845.1 uncultured bacterium
ACCATGTTTCATATCGACCCCAAATTAGGAATGCTGATCACAGCCGCCGTCATTGTGCCATATACAATTTACGGAGGTTTCAGAAGTGTGGTTTACACCGATGTTGTGCAGGCGATGGTTATGATAGCAACCCTTATCATCGGGCCTGTTGTTGGCGTTATTTATCTTGTCAATCATCCTGAACTGTATGCAAATTCGATTGGCGAAGCGCTCACCAAAGCAGGCCCGGAGTTTCATTCGTTAACAGGCGCTATGAGCGGTTTTATGGCAGGCATTGTTATTGTCGGAGGATTTTCATGGTTTTTTGGTTATCTTGGAGGCCAGCCTCAGTTGAGCATGCGTTTTATGGCAATTAAAAATTCGAGGCAAGCCAAAATAGCCAGGAATGTCGGGATAGTGTGGACAGTAATTGCTTATATCGGGGCGTTGTCGCTGGGATGGATCGGGATTGCAATATTCGGTCCCGAAGGAAGTCCAAACGCTCTCACCGATCGTGAATACGTGATGCCTGCGGTTTTACTGGAAATATTCCCTCCTGCAATAGCTGCAATACTTATTACCGGAGCTATTGCCGCCATGATATCCACCGCCGATTCGCTGTTGATATTATCTGCCACGGAACTTTCGGAAAACCTTATTAAACCGGCTTTAAAATCAAAAGAAAATGCCGGGAAAAGTCTTAAACATTCAAGAATTATCACAGCCCTGCTTGCAGTTATAGCGCTGTTACTGGCTTATGTTTCCCCATCACATTTGATTTTTACTCTTGTAAGTTATGTTTGGGCAGGTATCGGAGGAACATTTTCAGTCGTTATTCTTTTATCACTTTTCTGGAAAAAATACCATGGTATAGCAGCGCTCGCTACGATAGTTGCCGGTGTGCTGTTTACAATTATCTGGATAAGTACCGGTATGGATAAAATAATTACCTCACGAATCCTGACCTTTTTTGTTGCAGGCGTTGTGGCTGTTGTAACAACATTTGCAGTGAAGGGTAAAAAATTGAAGGAATTATAATTTTTTAAATTGCTGTAACTTTTTTAATTTTGAATCGTCAACAAATAAAAATCCGGGATTAAAAATTTTTTCATGACGATTATTGAATACAATTCTTGTGTTGATTTGTTTTCAGATAATGTTTACCGCTTTATCCTGAAGAATATCCGGGATGTGGAAAAGGCAAAAGATGTTGTTCAGGAATCGTTTATGAAATTATGGGACAAAAGGAAGACGGTGTCTTTCGGGAAATCGCGTTCATATTTATTTACAACGGCGTATCATACGATGATAGATGATATCAGGAAAGAAAAGAACATGGTAGGTTATTCTGAAAAATACGGAGATGCGGTAAGTGTGAATAATGATTATTCAGATATTCAGGAAATTTTGTCTGAAGCTGTAGCTCGTCTGCCTGAAGTTCAGAAGTCGGTTGTGTTATTGCGCGATTATGAAGGATATTCATATAAAGAAATTAGTGATATTACAGGATTGAACAAGTCGCAGGTAAAAGTATATATTTTCAGAGCAAGAACATTTTTGAAAAATTATATTGGTAGCCTCGACAGGGTGATATAAAAATAAAAATATGAAGATCAACAGAAATAATTACGAATAATATTTTCTGTTAAGAAATTTCTCTGAATATATGTTGTCTGGGCATGATTGATTCCTGGTCGATACTGTAGTCCGTTGCGGTTTATATTAACAATGAATTTTGCCACTGGAAGATTTGTGCGTGAAATGGTCGCTGAACGTAATTCAATGGTTGGCGTAGTTGTGTAC
>CBDUSJ010000416.1:0-1764 GCA_965369845.1 uncultured bacterium
CGGTATTAAACTTTTATTTTCCATATTCTAAAGGTTGTCGCAATTTGCTATATCCTCGGAAAATTTAATAAACTTTTATTATGAATTAAATGTTTTTTAACATGGCTGGTAAAACATCCGTGTTCTATCAAATAACATCATTTTATTGTATAATCATCTCCATATCCTCAGAATGATTACCTCGGCAAGGAGGAAAATCAGGGCGAGGATGACAAAAAATTTCCACAGGCGTATGCCTTTATTTATTTCCGTAATTATTTCAGTTATTGATCTATCTGCCGTTTTTATTATTTTCAGGTTAGATATTTCGTTGTTTTTGATTTGATCTTTCAGCTCGCCGGATGAATGGCAACTTAAGTCGGATTCTGTACGGTCGTAGTTAAATGAAAGGCCGGCAATCTTATGCCCGTTGTATTCAAGGTTATAATTTCCTGCTTTTTTCAACTGGTTATGAGTTGAAATAAATATCTGTGCGTTGATGGTTCTGTGTTCGGGGATTATTTCAAAATCATTTTCAGCGCTTGTGATCCGAAAAATCTGGTCTCCGATAAGGCTACCGTTTCTAACTTCAATATTTTCATCTTCGCCGGCAGTATAAAACAGTTTTGTTAAAGGGGCGCTTAAAAGAGCAATTTTATAAAACGTCGGGACAAAAACTGCATGTCGCGGAAAATTCGACCATTCGGGATTTAGCGGAACAGCAAACAAATAAATCATTCCTTTGCCAACCGGCATTGAACCGAAAAAAGCATCGCCGTTTTGCATTTCGAGTAAAACCTCGAACAACGTATTTGTAGTTTTACTGATTTTATAATGTTTGAAAACTTCGGGCAGGTCAATGTTTTCGGGAATTAATTCGAACACATCTTCAAACAACCTGTTCTGTGCATTGATAATCCCCACTCTTGTGCGGAAGGTGTCGGTTTCGGTATAAATTTCCGTGTTCACCGATTTAAGAAAATCCCGGTATGACCGTGTATTCATTTCCGGAGAAGGTAAAACAGCAAGGCTTCCGCCGTTATCGACAAACCTTTTAATTTCCTGCGCCAAACCGGATGAAATATCTTTAACTTCATTTAGAATAATAAGATTGTAATTTCCAAACGAAGAATAATCGAGGCTTTTTTGAGATGAATTGGTAAAAACAAAAGCTGTGTCATCACTGAAAAGGGAGTTCAGATAAATATTTTTTTCGTTTTCATTAATTGTAAGTATCTGAATTTGTTCTGACACATCGTAAGAGAAATAAAGAATATCGTCGAAAGTAACGGGGTAATCGGTGATTTCGAGAATGCCGTATTGAATTCCCGTTTCCGTGTTTGTAAACGGAAGCTTAATAGTGGTTTCACCGCCGGAATTTATATCGAAACCGGCGATTGCACGTTGCCTGCCATTTATCAGGAGTTTAACCGGTATCTTTTCAAAATCGGTATCCGAAGCATTTCTGATACGCACATTCAGACTTACCAACTGGTTGATCCTGTGAACAGGTGAATCGAACCAACAACTGTCGATGTAAAGATTGTTTTGAGAATGAGATTCTAAAGGAACAAAAAATACTCTTATGCTGGAATCGGTTTTAATATTTTCAAAATCACAGGTGTTTTTCTGGAAATCCGAAATTAGGTAGGCTGTTTTATTTTTCAAATTATTTTCTGATAAAATTTCATCCTGCCTGAGCAAAATTTCAGAAATATTTCTTGACACCGGCGAAATATCAATATCCTGGAGCAGTTCAATAAATTCATCCTGACTGACAAATCT
>CBDUSJ010000417.1:0-1748 GCA_965369845.1 uncultured bacterium
GCCTTTCCACTTTAATCAAGAAAATTACAAATGATCAATATTTCTCTATAGCAGAAAACTCAACAGGATACCGGCAGCCACGGCTGAACCGATAACACCCGAAACATTAGGCGCCATTGCGTGCATCAGCAGGTGATTGTTTGGGTCTTCTTTGAGTCCTTCTGCCTGAACGACACGGGCGCTGTCGGGAACTGCGGAAACACCTGCTGCTCCCACAAGCGGATTTATCTTATTATCACCCCTGAGGAAAAGATTCATAACTTTTGCAAAAATAACACCGCCGGCTGTTGCGATCATAAATGAAATTGCTCCAAGAACAAAGATCAGAACAGATTGTTCTGTAAGGAAAACATCAGCCTGAGTGGAGGCGCCAACCGTAAGACCCAGCACAATTGTTACAATGTCGATCAAAGAAGTTCGCGCAGTATCAGCCAGTCGTTTTGTAACACCGCTTTCCTTTAGGATATTACCAAAAAATAACATACCAAGCAGCGGCAGGGAGCTGGGCGAAATAAAGGCAGTAAGAAGAAGTCCGATAATCGGGAACAGGATTTTTTCGAGTTTAGAAACCGATCTCGGAGGTTTCATCCTTATCAAACGTTCTTTTTTACTTGTAAAAAGTTTCATGATCGGTGGCTGAATTACCGGAACAAGAGCCATGTAAGAATATGCGGCAATTGCTATCGGGCCTATCAGGTTTTTTACTGTGGTTCCGTTGGGCAAAATGTTGATACCATTAGCAAGTTTGGATGATAGAAAAATAGCCGTAGGCCCGTCAGCGCCACCGATTATCCCGATAGCGCCGGCTTCGGCAGGATAAAAACCAAGACTGAGAGCGCCAAGAAATGTGGCAAAAATACCTACCTGCGCTGCAGCTCCAAGCAACATCAGGCGAGGATTAGAAATCAATGATGAAAAATCGGTCATAGCGCCGATCCCCAAAAATATTAGTGGAGGATAGATACCCGATGTTACACCGAAATACAAGTAATTCATCACGCTGCCTTCTTCATAAATCCCAAGTTTTAATCCGGCATCCAACATAAATGGAACGTTGCCGATCAAAATACCTATGCCGATAGGAATAAGCAACAGTGGTTCGTAATTGAAACGGATAGCAAGAAATATAAAAAACAATCCGACGAGGAGCATTATTAAATGACCGGGAGTTACGTTGTTGAAGCCTGTATAACGAAAAAATTTTCTGATGCCATCTGCAGCGGCAGTTTTTCCATCAGTATCGGAATTGTCGATTGATTTTGTGTTCGCATTAACTGCACTGCCTGTAACATTCTGTTTAACTATTTCCGTTTTTGAATTGTCAGTTGATTTTTCGTCAGAGCTGATAAAGCCGGAGGATAAAAATGCAAGTATTACAATTATCCCTATTGCTGTTAAAAATCTTTTCATATTTGCTGTTAATCAAATAGTATCATATTTTAAGATGCTAATGTTAAAAATTTAATAACGAATAACGAACATTCAATAATGAATATAGAAATAAAAAACTTCAGTTTTCCAATGTGTTTTTTCGAGCTGTTTTTATATTTTGCATCATTATTGCAATCAACGCATTATTTTCTTTGCTAATTTTGTATTTGGAAGTGATTCAATAATTACACTTATTCTTATTTCAAAATCAATTAATCGGTCTTCTAAATCATATTTCATTATTATTTATTCTGTATTCGTTATTCATGAGTCCAGTCTAAAAAGGTTCAGAATGATATTTTTCATATCGTATATTA
>CBDUSJ010000418.1:0-1726 GCA_965369845.1 uncultured bacterium
AATGGCTTGTTTTACTTCTTCATTCTTTATTCGATGTTCGATATTCATTATTTTTGGTGTCATTGATATTTCCTATGAGTTCAGGAAATATGAGATTTATTAATCCTACAAATATAATAAAAAAAATACCGCCTCCGGTGGGAGGCGGTTTTCGTTTAGCATTAGTATATAATCACCTCTTTCGTAAATTGTTTCCCGGAGTTGGAATTGATCAGCCGGAAGAAATAAACACCCTTTTTTAGATTGTTTAAATCTATTTGTGTGTTTGATTCCTTCAAATTGACCGTCAAAATTAACTGACCGACCATCGAATAAATTTCGAGTGTATTAAAATCTGTCCCGCAAGTTGATATATTAAGCAATCCGGTTGTAGGATTAGGATATATTTCAACAGATAAATTTTTTGTATCAGCAATTTCGGTTGCACCGAATTTAAGATCGGAAACGAACGAAATGCCATGAGTGGTAAATAAACCGGATTCGGTAAAGTTATTATCAAAAACCGGAATTATTGAAAATTCTTCACCTGTGGCAGGACGATAAACCATAAAATTCATTATTTCTTCTTCTGCAAATCCGTCGATTTGTTCGGTTGTGATATCGTCGCCCCAAACCATTAAACCGGTATTTTTATCAGAAACTTCAACCATGCCGGCGCAAAAACCGTTAATTGTAAATGCCCCGATGATGTCGCCAGGCTGTAGTTTTGAAAGCGCATTCAGACTAAAGCCTACCGTATGCGAAGCCGAAGAAATTGTAACATCATTCCAGCTTGTTTTATTAATCATTTTTTGCTTAGCAGGTACAATGATGTCTTTTACGGAACACTCGGGGAATGTTATATTCACATTAGCGCTAACTTTAATGAAATATGCTTTTCCGGGATACAAGTATTCAAGATTAAATATACCCCCATCCGGCCAGTAAACAAGATTGCTGCCCATTTCTTTAACAAAAATTATTTCCGTAACGGCTCCGAACAATTCGTTTGAACTGACAGCGCATGTGCTGATAACAGAAAGGTTGTTCCAGCCGGTTGAAAGACTGATTGTTTTGGTTGTTTCATAATCGCCGCTTACAACAAAATACTTATCTGAGATCATCTTAAGCTGATAACCAACGTGGCTATCCCAGTTTACAATGGTATTTACCGAATAGGCAGGCCAGTAAATATTTGAGAAATCCTGCAGGATAACAAGATCATTTACGATGTATTCAAACAAATTTTCGACCAGTGGATCGGCAGGGTTAATGTAACTTGATACCCCGCCCCAACTGTCAGAAAGAAGGATTCCTTGTCCGGGAATTTCACTACAACCGGCTCCCGGTGTTGCATAAACAGCAATACCATCAGGATTTACAAAAACAAATTCGGTGGATGTTGACCAGTTTTCGGGCAGTGAGTTATCTGATGAAGCATCGCATAATGTCAGCGAGGGGCCATATCCGTCGGCAGCTTTAGGCCAGTCTCCGCCATCATCATAATCAACAGAATCGATGAGCTGATTTGTGGCATTTCTCAATTTAATATCTTCTCCGCTATTACTTAAACCTCCGCTGGTCCATTTTAAAGCAGTAACGCCATAAGTATTCATCATTGCATCTGCATCATAAGCAATAAGTAAATATTCACCCGGATTGATATTAATATCCGGGAATATAAAAGTAAAACCTTCTGAGAAATACCAGTTTTCGAGGTTAACCGAATAAACATCATTATTATAAA